>JBEBCX010000025.1:0-13107 GCA_041157425.1 Cyanobacteriota bacterium
TGGACACCGGCGGCCTGGTGTTCGATGACGACAGTGAATTCCTGCCGGAGATCCGCGAGCAGGCCAACCTGGCCTTGGCGGAGGCCGCCGTGGCGGTGGTGATCGCCGACGGCCAGCAGGGCATGACCGCCGCCGATGAATCGATCGCCGAATGGCTGCGGGGCCAGAACGTGCCGGTGCTGCTGGCGGTGAACAAGTGCGAATCGCCCGAGGCCGGCCTGGCCATGGCCGCCGAGTTCTGGAGCCTGGGGCTCGGGGAACCCCATCCAATCTCGGCGATCCACGGCGCCGGCACCGGCGACCTGCTGGATCGCCTGGTGGGCCACCTTCCCCCCGCCGCCGAGCTGGAGGGGGAGGAGCCGATCCAGCTGGCGATCATCGGCCGCCCCAACGTGGGCAAATCCAGCCTGCTCAATGCCGTGTGCGGCGAGAAGCGGGCGATCGTGAGCCCGATCCGCGGCACCACCCGCGACACGATCGACACCACGATCGAGCGCGAGGGCCACACCTGGAAGATCCTCGACACCGCCGGCATCCGCCGCCGCCGTTCGGTGAACTACGGCCCCGAATACTTCGGCATTAACCGCAGCTTCAAGGCGATCGAGCGCTCCGATGTGTGCGTGCTGGTGATCGATGCCCTCGATGGCGTGACCGAACAGGATCAGCGCCTGGCGGGCCGCATCGAGGAGGACGGCCGGGCCTGCGTGATCGTGGTGAACAAGTGGGATGCGATCGAGAAGGATTCGCACACCATGCCGGCGATGGAAAAGGAGCTGCGCGCCAAGCTCTATTTCCTCGATTGGGCGCCGATGCTGTTCACCTCGGCCCTCACGGGCCAGCGGGTGCAGAGCCTGTTCGCCATCGCCGCCGTGGCGGTGGAGCAGCACCGCCGGCGGGTGAGCACCTCGGTGGTGAACGAAGTGCTGCAGGAGGCGGTGAGCTGGCGTTCGCCCCCCACCAGCCGCGGCGGCCGCCAGGGCCGCATCTACTACGGCACCCAGGTGGCCACCCGGCCCCCCAGCTTCACGCTGTTCGTGAACGACCCCAAACTGTTCGGCGACACCTACCGCCGCTATGTGGAGCGTCAGATCCGCGAGGGGCTCGGCTTTGAAGGTTCGCCCTTGAAGTTGTTCTGGCGCGGCAAGCAACAGCGCGACGCCGAGCGCGATCTGGCGCGGCAGCAGGCGCGCGGCCGCTGAGCGGATGCCCCTCTGATGGATTGGCTGCGCCAGATCCCCATCGGGCAATACGTGGATGGCAGCGGCAGCTGGCTGCGGGATCTCGATCCGCGGCTGAAGCTCGCCTGGACCCTCGCCTTCCTGCTCACGCCGATCCTGGCCGGTCCGTGGTGGCGTCTGGCTCTGGTGGGGCTGCTGCTGTTGATCACCGCCGCCAGTGGGCTGCCCTGGCGCCTGTGGCGCCGCAGCCTGCCGCTGCTGTTGGCCCTGGCCCTGCTGGTGGGCCTGCTGGCGGCTTCGCTCCCCACCGACAGCGTGCCGCCGGCCCCACCGACCCGGCCCCCGTCCGAGCTGCGGCTCTCCCCCGAGCAGCGCGGTCAGCGCTGGGAGCTGGTGCGTTGGGGCCCCTTGCAGCTGGGGCCGGTGCCCCTGGGGCCTCTGGTGGTGACCCGCCGCTCGGCGGAGCTGGGGCTCAACAGCGCCACCCTGCTGATCACCGTGATCCACAGCGCCAACCTGCTGCTGATCACCACCCCCCCCGAGGGCCTGGTGTGGGGCATCGGCTGGTGCCTCGCCCCCCTGGGCCGCCTGGGGGTGCCGGTGGAGCGGCTGGGGTTCACCCTGCTGCTGTCGCTGCGGTTTCTGCCGCTGGTGCAGGAGGAATTTCAAAACCTGCTGCGCTCGGTGGCCACCCGCTCGGTGAACCTGCGGCGGCTCGGCTGGCAGGCCTCCCTGGGGTTGGTGCTGGCCGTGGGGGAGCGGCTGCTGGCCAACGTGCTGCTGCGGGCGGAGCAGGGCGCGGAGGCCCTGGTGGCCCGCGGTGGCCGCTGGCTGGCGCCCGATCAGTTGCTGCGCCCCCCCCTGGGGCGCCGACCCCTGCAGTGGGGCGCCGGGCTGGCGCTGTTGGTGTTGCTCGGGCTGCGGTGGAGGTACGGTGACCTGTAATTGGTTGCCGTTGGCACAGACAAGCCAGGGAAAAACGTGAGCACGGAGCGTTATCTCAACCACCCCACGTTTGGCCTGCTGTACCGCGTGGCGGAAGCCGGCGAGGGCCGCGATCTGTACGCCACGCTCTACGCCCAGCGCATGTTTTTCGTGGTCACGCTGCAGGAGCGCGGTGCCCAGTTTGAGGTGATTCCGCTCATGGATGCCCGCCACATCGCCGAGCAGAACCTGGCCCGTGCACGGCGGCAGAGCCCGGAGATCCACAACAGCTGGCGACAATTGTTCGACAAGACCTTCATCTAGCCGGCCCTTGACTGCAGCCCCCGGCGCGGCCGACCGCCTGCGGCACCTTCAGGCCCAATTGCCGGCGACGGCCCGGCTGCTGGCGGTGAGCAAGGGCCAACCCGCCGAGGCGGTGCGCGCCCTGGTGGAGGCGGGGCAGCGCAGCTTCGGCGAGAGCCGCCTGCAGGAGGCCAGCCTCAAACAGGAGGCCCTGGCCGATCTGGGGCCGCTGGATTGGCATTTCATCGGCCACCTGCAGGCCAACAAGGTGCGGCCGGTGCTGCAGCGCTTCGGCACCGTGCATTCGATCGATTCGCTGGCCCTGGCGGAGCGCGCCGCCCGGATCGCCGCCGAGGAGGGCCTGGCGCCCCAGGCGCTGCTGCAGGTGAAACTGCGCGACGACCCCACCAAAGGGGGCTTCAGCCGGGCCGCGTTGCTGGAGGCCTGGCCGCAGCTGCAGCGCCTCGCCCCCCTGCGCATCACCGGGCTGATGACCATGGCGCCCCTGGGGTTGGGCCCCGAGCAGCGCGAGCAGTTGTTTGGCGAGTGCGCCGGCCTGGCGAGGGATTTGGGCCTCAAGGAGCTGTCGATGGGCATGAGCGGTGACTGGCCGGAAGCCGCCCGCGCCGGCAGCACCTGGGTGCGCATCGGTTCGGCGTTGTTCGGTTCACGAACCTGAGCCGGTTCCTTCACTTGAACTCTTGCAAGCGCAGCCCTTGTCAGTGTTGGTGTGGGACGCTATTTAGGTTCAGTGCAAACCTGAGGATTCGAGGTGTCGTTGCTTTCCCGCCTCGTCGGGTGCCCTGGCGCTGACCAGCGACTTCGACAGCGTTGATCCGTTTGCCGGCAGCAATGTGATCGGCATGCCCGGCATTTCCACCTCCGCCGCGGAGGTGACCCTGATGGAGCCCCGCAGCTTCGATGAAATGCCCCGCGCCATTCAGGCGTTGCGCGAGCGCAAAACCGTGATCCTCAACCTCACGATGATGGAGCCCGACCAGGCCCAGCGTGCGGTGGATTTCGTGGCCGGTGGCACCTTCGCCATCGACGGCCACCAAGAGCGCGTTGGCGAGAGCATCTTCCTGTTTGCCCCCAGCTGCGTCACGGTGACCACCGCCGCCAGCGAGGAGCCCTCCTCCCCCACGGTGGTGTCCCGCGACATCCCCCAGGAGCAGCAGGCTGCCCCCACCCCCGCCTGGGGCCGTGACACCACCGCCAGCACCTACGGCGCCAGCGTGGGGTGAGCGGTTTCTCCCCCACCAGCTTCGGTGTGATTGGCCTGGGCCGCATGGCCCAGGCTTTGTTGTTTCCGCTGCTGGAGAGCGGGCAGGTGCCCGCCTCCAGCGTGCGGGCGGCGGTGGCCAGCGCCGCGTCAGCCGACCGCCTGCGCCAGCAACACCCCAACCTCGCCATCTCCACCGATGCGGCGGCGGCCTGGGATAGTGCCGTGGTGCTGTTGGCGGTGAAACCCCAGCAGCTGGAGGCGGTGGCGGCCCAGGCGCCCCGCCCGGATGCCGCCGAGCCACCGCTGTTGATCTCGGTGCTGGCGGGGGTCACCCTGGCGCGGCTGCAGCGCCTGTTCCCCGGATGGCGCGTGGTGCGCGCCGTGCCCAACACGCCGGCCCTGGTGCGCTGCGGCCTCACCGGCCTCGCCTGGGGTGAGGGGGTGGATGCCGCGCAGCAGGCCTGGGTGGATGCCCTGTTTGCCCAGGTGGGTGAGGTGCTGCACCTGCCCGAGCCCCAGCTGGATGCCTTCCTGGCGCTCACCTCCTCCGGCCCGGCCTTCGTGGCCTTGGTGGCCGAAGCCCTGGCGGATGGCGCGGTGGCCGCCGGCCTGCCGCGCCTGCAGGCCCAGCACCTGGCCCAGCGCACCCTGGCCGGCACCGCCGCCCTGCTGGAGCAGCGCCAGTTGCACCCGGGCCAACTCAAGGACATGGTGAGCAGCCCCGGTGGCACCACCATCGCCGGCATCCGCTGCCTGGAGCAGGCGGGGTTGCGCTCCGCGCTGATCGAAGCGGTGCTGGCCGCGGCGGAACGCAGCCGCCAGTTGGCTTAAGGCCGGCTCAAGCGCCGGGTTTTTTCTGGCCGAGCTTCGGTTCGGTGCCCGCCAGCAGGCGGCTGAGGTTGCTGCGGTGGCGCCAGATCACCAGGCTGCTGGTGAGCAGGGCCAGGGCCAGGTAGGGCCAGCGCAGGCCGAGGCCCTGGTCGTGGAACCAGCCCAGCATCAGCAGGGGCAGGGCGATGGCCGCCACCACGCTGGAGAGCGACACGATGCGGCTGAGGCTGAGCACCGCCAAAAACACCCCGAAGCAGGCCAACCCCACGGGCCAGGTGAGCCCCAGCAGCATCCCCAGCGCCGTGGCCACCGCCTTGCCGCCGCGCCAGCCCAGCCACACCGGCCAGATGTGGCCCGCCAGGGCCGCCAGGCCCGCCGCCACCACCCAGCTGTCGCTGGCCACGGCGGCGCCGCCATCGAGCGGCAGCCCCAGGGGTTGCAGCACCGCCTTGGCCAGCAGCACCGCGGCCGTGCCCTTGAGCACATCCACCAGAAACACCACCAGCGCCGGCCCTTTGCCGAACTGGCGCAGCACGTTGGTGGCACCGGTGGAGCCGGAGCCGAGGCTGCGGATGTCCACCCCCTGCAGCCAGCGGCCCGCCAGGTAGCCGGCGGGAATGGAGCCCAGCAGGTAGCCCGCCAGCAGGCAGAACAGCGGCGCGATCAGCAGGTCGGTCACAGCAGGTCGTCCTCCAGGGCGAGTTCGGTGGCGGTGCCGGCGAAGGCCAGCCAGAGGGGGAACTGCAGGATCGGGATCTCCACGGCGGGCTCCGCCGCATCCACCACGATGAAGGGCAGTTCACCCCGTTCTTCGAGCCGGTCGGCCCGCTCGATCAGGGCATCGGCCCGCTCAAACAGCACGATGCCGCTGCTGGGGCCGAAGTCTTCGCGGCTCAGGCCGAGGCAATCCTGCAGCCCGCGCCGCCATTCCCCCAGCCGCTCGGGCATGCCCGCCAGCACCAGGGTCTGGAAGCGATCGCCGTACAGCTCCCCCAGGATCGCAATGGCCGCGGCGGTGGTCAGGGCGTTGCGGTTGCGGCTGCCGCTGCTGGGCTGGGCCCCGCGGCCCCCCTGGCTGAGGAACCAATCGTCCAGCAGGGCGGCACCGCCGGGCTCGAGGCTGCGGCGCAGTTTCCAGGGGTCGGCGTAGAAATCCGGTTGCCCCTGGAACCCCGCCAGCCGCTCGCGGATCAGGGCTTCATCGGCGCTGAACAGCCCGGCGGCCGCCACCGGCCCACTGGCCTCGGCAGCGCCGGCGGCCGTGGCCGCCTGGGCGGCGGCCTGGTCGAGGGGGGAGGGCTGCACCACCAGCGGCTGCACCACCAGCTCCATCTGTTCGGCGGCCACGGCCAGGTCCTGCAGGGCCCCCACCAGGTACTCCTGGAAGCCCTTCACCCGCCGGGCGATGGCATCCGACTGGCCGGCAAACGTGCCTGTCAGCTCCTGCTGCAGCTGGTCGCGCCGCTGGCTGAGCTCATTGATCTCGGCCTGGAGCCCATCGCGCTGCTGGCGCAGTTCGGTGAGGGCCAGCTCCTGCCAGGGGGCGGCGGCGGGCTCCGTGGTGCTGGGCTGTGGGGTGGTGCTGTCGTCGCTCATGGCTGGGCGCTCACGTGGCTGTTGAGCTGCTCCCGCAGGGCGGTGGCATCAAACAGCACGGGCAGCAGGTGAATGCTGCGTTGTTCACGGAAATAGAACAGCACGGGCACCGGGCCCCAGAACAGTTTCCAGCCCAGCCATTCGCTGTAGGGGAAGCGGCGCAGCACCTGCTGGCCGCTCCACACCAGCAGGGCATCGGCGCTGAACTGCAGCCGCAGCAGCTGGCTCTGCAGCAGCAGAAACAGCCCCAGCACACTCACCACCAGGGCGGCCCAGGGGTTGAGCAGCAGGCAGCCGATGCCCAGGGCCACCACCGCCAGGGGCAGCCAGGGGCGGGGTGCCAGGACCGTGCCCTGGCTGGGGTCGGGGCCGCTCATGAGCCGAACAGCAGTTGGGTGAGCACCACATCCACCAGCGAGACGGTCACCAGAATCATCACCACCGCACCGGTGGTGCTGGTGCCCACCTCCTTGGGGCCGCCGCGGGTGGTGAGCCCCCAGCCGCAGGCGATCACGGCGATCTGCAGGCCAAACACCAGTGCCTTGGTGAGCATGGCCGGCAGGTCGGAGGGCTCCATCCAGGTGCGCACCGAATTCCAGAACACCCCCGGAGGGATCTGGTAGAGCACCGTGCTGCTCACCTGGCCCGACCACACGGCCACGGCAAAGAACAGCAGGCATTGCACCGGCGTCATGATCAACATCGCCAGCACCCGCGGCACCACCAGGTACTCCACCGGGTCGGTGCGCAGCATGGTGATCGCGTCGATCTGCTCGGTCACCTTCATGGTGCCCAGCTGGGCGGCGTAGGCCGTGGCCACCTTGCCCGTCACCAGGGTGGCGGTGAGGATCGGGGCGATCTCGCGGGCCAGGCCCACCGCCAGGATGCCCCCCACGGTGGAGCCGGCCCCCTGCTTGGTGAGCTCGGCCGCCACCTGGATGTTGAACACGGTGCCGGCCGCCAGGCCCGTGATCAGCACGATCAGAAAACTGCCGGGGCCCGCTTCCATCAGCTCGGCGCTGAGGTCGTTGGGGCTGATGCGCCCCTTGGCCAGGGCCGCCACGGCCTGGCCGCCGATCAGGCAGCTCTGCCCCAGGCGCTGCAGCCAGCGGGGGCGTAACCAGGCGGGGACGCGGCGGACGGGCATCGTTGGGAGCGGCTCAGCCGGCGGAGGGTTGATGGTGCAGGTGCAGGCCTTTTTCAGGCCAGCGGCGCATCACCACCAACCCCAGCACCACCAGCACTGCCGGAATGATGCCCATGCACAGGCGGATCGCCACCAGGGCGCTCTGCGGCTGCAGCATGCCGCGGCTGGCCACGTAGCCGCTCAGGCTCATCAGGTTGCCGAAGAAGAACAGGGCGAAGCTGATGCAGATCTTCTGGGTGAACACCATCCAGGCGCTGTACTGGCCGGCTGGTTTTTCCGGGTCGGCATCGATGGCATCGGGCAGCAGCGCCCAGGGGATCAGGTAGGCGGTGGAGGCGCCGAGCCCCACCACCAGGATCACCACCACCAGGGCCGCCAGCCGCAGGCCGTTGCCCAGGGTGCCCAGGGGGGGCAACGCGGCATCCAGGGGGCTGAGCAACATGGCGCCGCCGCAGCTGGCCATCCACAGGCCGGCACCCCAGTGCAGGGCACGGATCCGCCCCTGGCTGTGGGAGACGGCCGTCCACAGCTGCAGGCCCACCAGGGTGCTGATCTGGAACGGCAGCAGGATCCAGTTGCTCCAGCCCTCCGGCACGTGCATCACCACCGGCAGGAAGATCAGGGCAGCGGTCTGCATGATCTGCAGCGCACACCAGAGCAACAGGTAGAGGCCGAGCACCCGCAGGAAGCGGCCATTGCGGCCCACCCGTTTGAGCAGCCGCCGGGTGGTGCCGGGGTGGGCAGCGGGCTGCTGGCAGCCGCGGGCCATCGGGGCGATGCCCCAGGCGCAGAGCAGCGTGCACACCATGATGATCAGCCCGCTCAACAGGCCCATGCGCCAGTAGTTGGCGGCGTTGTCGTGGTCGCGCAGCAGCAGCCCCCCGAGCACGATGCCGATCAGCCCGGCGATGATCGAGCCGGTGAAGCGCGAGGTGTTCAGCCGCGTGCGCAGGTTGACGTCGGTGGTGAGCTCCGCCGCCAGGGCCGCGTAGGGGAGGTTGACGCAGGTGTAGAGGCTGTTGGCCACCACGGAGATGGCCACGAAGATCCAGAAGCGCACCCAGTGGTCGCCGGGGGGCAGCCACCACATCAGGGCCATGGCGATGCCCAGGGGCACGGCGCTGCCCACCAGCCAGGGCAGCCGCGGTCCCCAGGGGGTGCGGGTCTTGTCGCTGAGCCAGCCCACGACCGGATCGTTGATGGCGTCCCACAGCCGGGCCAGCATCAGCACCAGGCCGGCCATCCAGGCGGGCAGGCCGGCCGCCGCCGTGTAGAAGATGAACAGGTAGAAGCCGATCAGCGAGGCGGCCATGCCGGTGCCGGCATCGCCGAGGCCGTAGGCCACCAGCAGGCGCAGACGGCTGAGGCCCCGCAGGTTGGCGGCGTCGCTGGTGGCCACAGGGGTTCAGGGGCTGCGGGCCATAATGCTGCAGCCAGCGTGAAATCAAGGCCACGCCGGCGTTTGCAGCAAACAGTGCATTTGTACTGCTGCGGGCTTAGTTTAGTGGTAAAACCTCAGCCTTCCAAGCTGATGATGCGGGTTCGATTCCCGCAGCCCGCTTTCAGTGTTGGTGCCCCCGCATCAGGGGTTCGGCCACCAGCAGCATCAGGCTGCGGCTCTGCAGGGAGGCGCTGCCGCCGCTGATCGCCATCGGGTGCTCGGGCAGGTCGGCACCGGCGGGCTGGGCCGTGTTGATCACCTGCAACCAGCCCTCCTGGCAGCGGGGCAGCTCGAAGCAGAGCTCCTGGTGGTAGGCATTCATGGCGCACCACAGCAGCGGCCCCCGCTGGCGGTCGTTGAGGCTCCAGGCCAGGGTGTGCGACCAGCTGGCCCAGTCGGGTTGGCCCAGCTTCAGGCCATGCCACTGGCGCAGCAGGTGGCCGCTCTGGTCAAAGCGGGCCGATTTGGCTTCCCCGTGGGGGATCTCCGGATTGAGCAGGTCCGCCAGGTGGTGCCGCAGCTGGATCAGGCGGCGCACAAACAGCTGCAGGGCCCGGTCGCCCTCATCCGGTTGCCAGTGCATCCAGCCCAGGGGGTTGTCCTGGCACCAGGCGTTGTTGTTGCCCCCCTGGCTGCGCCGCACCTCATCGCCCATCAGCAGCATCGGCACCCCGGGGCTGATCAGCAGGGTGGTGAGCAGGTTGCGCAGTTGCCGGTTGCGCAGGGCCTCCACCGCCGGATCGCTGCTGGGCCCCTCCGCCCCATGGTTCCAACTGTTGTTGTGGTTGTCGCCGTCGCGGTTGTCCTCGCCGTTGGCCAGGTTGTGCTTGCGGTCGTAGCTCACCAGGTCGGCCAGGGTGAAGCCGTCGTGGGCGGTGAGGAAGGTGATGCTGCGCCCGAGCACGGCGGGCTGGCCGCCAAACAGATCGGGGCTGCCGGCAATGCGCTGCCCCATGGTCCAGCAGCTTTTCTCATCCCCCTTCCAGAAGCGGCGCACGTCATCGCGGTAGCGGCCGTTCCAGGCCCCGAGCCGCCGGGCCGGGAAGTCCGCCAGGCGGTAGAGGCCGCCGCAATCCCACGGTTCGCTCACCAGCTTGAGGTCGGCCAGTTCCGGATCGGCCTCGATCTCTTCAAACAGGGGCGGGTTGTCGAGGGGGGTGAGCTCCTCGCCGCGGCTGAGGGCGATGCCCAGGTCGAAGCGGAAGCCATCCACCCCCAGCTCCAGGGCCCAGCAGCGCATCGATTCCAGAATCAGCCGCCGCACCAGCGGCCGGTTGGCGGCGATGGAGTTGCCGCAGCCGCTCACATCCAGGTAATCGCCCTTGGCGTTCTGGTGGTAGTAGAGGCGGTCGTCGATGCCGCGCCAGCTGAGGGTGGGCCCCGCCTGGTTGCCTTCGCAGGTGTGGTTGTACACCACATCCACCAGCACCTCGAGCCCGGCGTGGTGGCAAGCGCTCACCAGCTCACGCACCTGCTGGCGGATCTGCAGCGGGTCGTCTCCCTGCTGGTAGCCGTGGTGGGGGGCCATCCAGCTGATCGGGCTGTAACCCCAGTAGTTGAGGCGGCCCGGGGGCGCATCGTGGGGGTCGAAGGCCATCACCGGCAGCAGTTCCACCGTGGTGATGCCCAGCTGCTGCAGGTGGGGGATGGCGTCGATCAGCCCCAGGTAGGTGCCCTGCCGTTCGGCACCGATCGGGCTGCCATCGCCGCGGCTGAAGCCGCCCACGTGCAGCTCGTAGATCACCGTGCGCTGCCAGCTGTGGCGCGGCCGCGGCGCGGCGCGGAAATCGAAGCGGTCGCGCTCGGTGACCACCCCCTTCAGGCAGCTGGCGGTGTTGGGCACCGCCCCGATGGCATCCCCGCGCCGGTAGACGTTCCAGCCGCTGATGGCACGGGCGCAGGGATCCAGCAGCAGCTTGGAGGGGTTGAAGCCGTGCCGACCCGGCTGCAGGGGGCCGAACACCCGGTAGGCGTAGCAACAGCCGATGCCGACCCCCTCCACCTCCACATGCCAGATGTCGCCCGAACGGTGCTGCGGTTGCAGCTCCACCACCTGCTCCGGCTCGGGGGCATCACCGTGGGCGAACAGCAGCAGCTCCACCCGGGTGGCCATGGGTGCCGCCAGGGCGAAGTTCACCCCCTGGGCGGTGACGCTCGACCCCAGCGGCCACGACTGTCCCAGGTGGATCGCGCGCAACGGGTCCTGCAGGCCGTTGTCACAAGCTAGGTCTGGCCCCTGGGTTCTGGCTCCCCATGTCATCGCTCCCAACCCAACCGATGGAGGCGGGGCGGCCGGCGCGGCGGGTGCGCGATGGCCTGTGGCTGTTCCCCCCCAACCGCGACAGCCAGGGGGGCAGCGCCTGGTGGCTGGAGGGGCCTGGCCCCGATGGGGCCGGCGGGTGCCTGATTGATTGCCCGGCCTACACCGAGGCCAACCTGGCGTTGCTGCGGAGCCAGGCGGAGGGCAGAGCAGAGGGCCGCATCCTGCTCACCAGCCGCGAGGGCCATGGGCGGGTGCGTCGCTTCCAGGAGGCCCTGGGTTGGCCGGTGCTGGTGCAGGAGCAGGAGGCCTACCTGCTGCCGGGGGTGCAACGGCTGCAGCCCTTTGGCGCTGAGCTGGCCCTCGCGCCGGGGTTGCAGGTGCTCTGGACCCCCGGGCCCACCCCGGGGGCCTCGGTGGTGCTGGCGCAGGGGGGTGCCCTGGGGGATGCGGCGGTGTTGTTCTGCGGCCGTCTGCTCAGCCCCGTGGCGCCGGCTCAGGCGGCGCCCCTGCGCCACCGGCGCAGCTTCCACTGGGGCCGTTGGCTGCGCAGCCTGGAGCGGCTGCGGGGCTGGTTGCCAGCGCCGGGCCCCGGCACGCCCCCCCTGTGGCTGGCCAGTGGTGCGGGCCTGGGTGCCTTGCGGGGGGAGGCTCTGATCCCCCAGGGCTGGGAGCTGCTGCAGGGGCTGGATCTGCAGGCGTTGGCCCTTCAACCGCCCGCCTGAAGGGGCGCTGGGGCCCGTTTGGCGCTGATTTCGGCAACAAAAGTGGCAAAACCGTGTGGCAGCCGGGGGTGTTTTGGTTGCCGGCCCTTGCCAACGCCCATACGATTGGCGCGCTGAAACCAGTGGCGGTCGGACTTCCCGAGCCGCCCGGCTGCTGCTGATCCCAGAGGCTTTCCCACTCCGATGAACAAAGCTGACCTCGTCAACCTCGTGGCTGCCCGCACCGAGCTGACCAAGACCGACGTTGCCCAGGTGGTGGACGCCGCCATCGAAACCATCATCGATTCGGTGGTGGAAGGCAAAAAGGTGTCGATCCTTGGCTTCGGTTCCTTCGAGCCCCGCGAGCGCTCCGCCCGTCAGGGTCTGAACCCCAAGACCGGCCAGAAGATCAAGATCCCCGCCAAGCGCGTGCCCGCCTTCACCGCCGGCAAGCTGTTCAAGGACCGCGTTCAGGGCTGAGTTTCATCCCTGAGGCGTTCACGGAACGTCGATGTGGGGCGGCCTTCGGGCCGCCCTTTTGCATGATTGGCCCCTGTGCGATCCCACCCAGCCGTGCTGCCTGATCACCTGCAGCAACGGATCGCGGCAGCGGCGCAGCTGCGGGCCCAGGGCCCCAGGGGCCGCTACGCCCCCTCCCCCACCGGGCCCCAGCACCTGGGCAACCTGCGCACGGCGCTGCTCTCCTGGCTGATCAGCCGGCTGCAGGGGGGCGCCTGGCTGCTGCGCATCGACGACCTCGACACCCCCCGCAACCGCCCCGGGGCCGAGGCGGCGATCCTGGCGGACCTCACCTGGCTGGGCCTGCATTGGGATGGGGTGCCCCTGCGCCAGAGCGAGCGGCGGGGGCTCTACGCCTCGGTGCTCTCCAGCCTGCGCCGCAGCGGTGGGCTCTATCCCTGCCGCTGCAGCCGGCGTTTGCTGGCGGACATCTCCGCCCCCCATGGCGCCGCTCCGGTGTATCCGGGCCTTTGCCGTGGTGCACCTGTGGCCTGGGGCCCCCAGCAGGGGCGTCTGCCCAGCTGGCGGTTGGCGCTGGAGCCGGGCTGGCTCACGTGGGGGGAGCAGCTGGGGCCCGAGGGACGTCTCGACGCCCAGGGGCAGGTGGGGGATGTGGTGCTGCGCCGGGCCGATGGCTTTCTGGCCTATCACCTGGCCACGGCCGTGGATGATCTGCTGCTGGGCATCAGCGATGTGGTGCGCGGCGACGACCTGTGGGCGGCCACGGCACCGCAGGTGGCCGTGATCGAACGGCTGGGGGGCACGCCGCCGCGCTACTGGCACCTGCCCCTGATGCACGACAACGCCGGCCAGCGCCTCTCCAAGCGCGAGCGGGCCGCGGGGCTGGAGCCCCTGCGGCAGCGGGGCCTCGATGCGGCGTCGGTGGTGGGGATGCTCGCCGCCAGCCTCGATCTGGTGCCACCGGGCGCGCGGCTCAGCGCCGAGGAGTTGCAGCAGCAATGGAGCCTGGAGGCCCTGA
>JBEBCX010000026.1:0-9938 GCA_041157425.1 Cyanobacteriota bacterium
ACCTGCCGCCAGAGCTGGGCCTGGCGGGGCAGCTCCAGGCTGCGGCTGAGCACCACCCGCAGCGGCTCCGGGTTGCGCTGGCCGCGGCTGGTCAAGAGGGGGTCGTCGCGGCGCACCGTGCCCCCGCCCACGATCACCGCATCACAGCCCGCCCGCAGCCGGTGCACCCAGCCGCGGGCCTCCGGACCACTGATCCACTGGCTGGAGCCATTCGGCAGCGCCGTGCGGCCATCGAGGCTCATGGCCCACTTGAGCAGGCCCAGGGGTCGGCCGCTCTGCACACGGTGCAGAAACGCACGATTCAGGTCCTGTGCCTCGGCACTGCCGACGCCGCGGATCACCTCCACGCCGGCCCGTTGCAGCTGGTCCAGGCCGCCGCCGGCCACCCGCGGGTCGGGATCGTCCATGGCCACCACCACCCGGGCGATCCCCGCCGCCAGCAGGGCCTCGCTGCAGGGGGGCGTGCGGCCGTGGTGGCAGCAGGGCTCGAGGGTCACCACCGCGGTGCCGCCGCGGGCCCGCTCCCCCGCCTGCCGCAGGGCTTGCACCTCGGCATGGGGGCCGCCGGCTCGGGCGTGGAACCCCTCCCCCACCAGCTGGCCCTGCTCATCGAGCACCACGCAGCCCACCAGGGGGTTGGGGCTGGTGCGGCCCGCCCCCAGGGCGGCCAGCTGCAGCGCCCGCTGCATCCAGGGCCCCCAGGGGCTGCTCACCGGTTGGCGGCGCTGGCTTCCGTCCAGCTGGGCAGGCTCCGCCATTCACCCACCACATAGGGGGGCACCGGCAGATCCACGAACACCCCTGGCAGCTCCAGCCGCAGGGGCCGGTTTTTGTGCAGGTCCGCCAGCAGGGGGTTGAGGTTGAACTCGGCGGCCGCATCGCGGCCGTCACTCACCAGCTTGGGGTTGGCGGTGGTGATGTCATCGAGCTCCCAGCGGCGGCGACCGCCGTAGACCACCAACGCCGTGGGGTGATCCAGTCGCACCTTGCCCGGGTAGCCCACGATCCGCAGGGTCACCGGGCCGCCCGGCGGGCCGCTGCGGTAGGCCACCGCCTGCCAGCTCTGGTAGTCGAGGTCGCGCAGGCTCTCGAGGCTGCGCACCATCGGCTGGCCGTTTTCATCGGCGTGGGCGTGCACCTGGGCGCTGGCGGCCGTGGGCCCCATCAACAGAGTGCTGACCAGCACCAGCGCCAGCAGCGCATGGCGCAGCCATGGGCGCAGCAGGTGGCTCATGCCGCCACGGCCTCCCGCTGGGCGCCGGGGATCGTCTGCCAATCGGTGTGGGTGGCCCACAGGGCCCAGATGGCCATGGCCCGCAGGTAGTGGCAGGCGCGGAAGGTGTTCACCCCCGTGATCGCCTCCGGGGTGCGGAACTGCAGGCCGCCGCTGTACACCTGCTCCACCACGGCGCCGGTGATCGCCAGGGCGGTGCCGCCCTCGCCCATCAGGCGGTAGTAGGCCGCCAGGCCGAAGTTGATGCCGGTCCACACCTCGAGCGGGTGGGTGCCGTTGGGGTCGAGGGGGGTGCCATCGCGGCGCAGGCCATTGGCCACGCCGAGCCGTCCCCCCTGGAACCCCTCAAAGCAGGCCTCCTTCACCGCCTTCAGGGCGCTGTGGGCCCGGGCGTCGGCCACCACCGCCGGCAGCCCCAGCAGGCGGGCGTAGAAGTCGCCGCAGAGCTGGTCGGCCATCACCACCGGGGTGCCGCTCTCGGCATCGATGTTGTAGTACTCGCCGTTCCAGAGCAGGGCGTCGAAGTTGGCGCGCGATTGCTCCAGCCAGGCGCCGAAGGTGCGTTGGTCGTCGGCGGTGTCGAGCCCCATGGCCAGCTGCAGCTGCTGGGCCATGGCCAGGGCCGCCTCCAGGGCGGCGATCCAGAGGGCGCCGCAGTAGGCGCTCACCCCCTTCAGCGGCCAGTCGTCGAAGGTTTGGTCGGGGGCGCCGCCGTTGTCCGGCAGGCCGTCGTTGTTGACGTCGAAGGTTTTGAGGTAATGCAGGGCCTGCACCGCCGCGGGCCAGCAGTCGGCGAGGAAGCGCAGGTCTTCGCCGTTGGGGGCCAGCTTGAAGGTGCGCCACACCTGCAGCACGAAGTCGCTGGCCAGGTCCTTCCAGAGGTTGCAGTCCTGGTAGGCGGTGTAGTTGCTGGCGTCCCAGGGGCGCTCGTTGGGGGCCCCCAGGTCGTGGGGGGTGGCGCCGGCCACTTTGCGGGCGGCTTCGACGCGGCCCTTGCCCTGGGTGAAATACCAGCCGATCGGCCGCGGCGTGGCGTCGGCGGCGGGGATGGCCCGCGCAAAGCTGCGCAGCACGCTCTTGTCGAGTTCGGGCCACAGCTGCAGCAGCGCGAACGAGCCGTAGAGCCGCACGTCGAGGCTCTCGTACCAGGCGTAGTCGAGGCACTCCAGCACCCCGAAGCGGCCCACGGGGTCCTGGGGGGAGGCGGCGGTCCAGAGGCTGCCGCCGCTGGCCAGGTCGTAGAGCTCGTTGAACAGGGCCATGCGCAGCGGCTCCGGCAGGTCGCTGCGCTCCAGCACCGGTTGCTGCCAGGCGTGGATCTGCTCCCGCCAGCTGCGCCAATCCCGCAGCGCTTCGGCGGCCAGGGCCGCGGCGTTGGTGCCGCTGGCGTCGAAGAAATCGGTGTAGCGGCGCAGGGCGCGGCTGCCGGTGGCGAAGGCGGTCACCGGCAGGTCCCAGCTGATCACCAGCGGGATCTCCAGGCTCTGGCCGGGCTCCAGGCGGCACTGCACCGCCAGGGCGGCGCTGGCGGGGTCGTCGGCGCCGGAGCGGCGGTCGTTGTCGCTGTCGGGGATGGAGCCGTCGCGGCTGAAGCTCTCCCACAGCTCGCTGCCGTCGCCGGCGGGGTTCCAGCGGCTGCAGCGCTGGATGCGCACCCCCGGCTGGGGGGCGGTGGCGATGCACCACTGGCCCTGGCCCTCGGCGATCGGCTCGGCCACGTCGCCGTTGAGCAGCACACCGCTCAGGCCCGGCTGCTCCACCCAGCGGTTGTGCTGCCCCTGGGTGCGGCCGATGGCCGGCACGTAGTTGTGCTCGGGGCTGCCGTCATCGCGGAAGTGCACCGAGGCGGAGGGGTCGGTGTTGGTGAACCAACCGGTGCTGTTGCGCCAGCTCAGCAGCAGCGAGAGGTCCAGCGGCTTGCGGCTGGGGTTGCGCAGGGTCCACACGAACACCGCCACCGGGTAGCTGGTGCGGCGGTAGTCGCCGGGCAGGATCGGGCTGAACGCCTCACAGCGCACCTCGGCGTCGAACACGCCGCTGTACTCGCTCCAGCTGAGGGGGTAGCGGGCGGCGTAGCGGCCGGTGCTGCGCTCAGGGGTGCTGGCGGGGTACCAGTTCCAGGCGCCCAGCGGTTCGCCGGCCTCGGGCCGGGAGGCATCCACGGGCGGCTTCACCGCCAGGGCATGGGCCCGCTGGCGCTGGCCGTTGGATTCGAACAGGGCGAACTGGCAGTCGGGCAGGGTGCCGAACCAGTGCTCCCCGCCATCGAGGTGCCAGAGGTTGAAGCTGCCATCGGGGGCGCGGCCGATGCAGCCGGCCCCGAAGCCCCCCAGGGGCATGCCGTGGTTGGGGCCGTCGTCGAGGTTGCTGGCGTAGCGCACCGTGTAGGGGCTGTCCCAGCCCAGGCCGAAGGGGCGCGACCAGCTGGCGGCCGGCGCCGGTGGGGCGGATCGGGGCGTGCGCCGCAGCAGGGATTTGAGGGCGGTGAGGCCGAAGCGCGCCATGGGGCAGCCAACAGTGGGGCCAGCTTGTCAGAGCTGATGGGAACTGGGGTGCTCTCGGGCCTCCTGGTCCACCAGGGCATCGAGGGTGGCGGCGGAGCGCACCAGGGCCTGGTAGCGCTGCACCACCCGGCGGTTGCGCTCCAGCCAGCTGGCGGGGTTGCCCTGGGCGGCGGCGCTGCTGCCGCTGCCGTCCTCATCCAGCAGCTCCAGCTCCCGCTGGCTCACCAGCGCCAGCACCAGCTCATGCAGGCGCTGGCGGCGGGTGCTGTGGGGGGTGTGGGGGTCGGCCATGGTGCGGAGTGGGGTGCGGCGGGTGGTGGGGCGTTCGCGGCCCATGAGAATGGCCCCATGATCGAGGTGATCGGCACCGACGCCGGCGCACCGGCCTCCCTGCCGGTTGCCCAGCGGGAGCGCTTGCTGCAGGCCAGCCTGGTGGCGGCGCCCAAGCGTCTGCATGGCCCGCTGCTGGAGCTGTTCGGCGCCGCCCTGCCGCCGCTGCTGGCCACCGATGCCCTCGAAGCCTGCCTGGAGCGGCTGCAGCAGTGCACACCTCAGCAGGCGGTGGTGGTGCTGGCCAGCGGCGATCCGCTGTGGTTTGGCATCGGGCGCCAGCTGCTGCAGCGGCTCGACCCCGCCCTGCTGCGCTTCCATCCGGCCCCCAGCTCCCTGCAGCTGGCCTTTGCCCGCATCGGCCGTCCCTGGCAGGACGCCGCCTGGATCAGCCTGCATGGCCGCGACCCCGAGGCCCTGGCGCTGCGGTTGCAGCAGCGCCCGCCCGCCCTGGCGGTGCTCACCGACCCGGGCCAGGGCGGCGCCGGCAGCGTGCGCCGGCTGCTGGCGGCCTCCGGCCTGGAGGCCTGCTACGCCCTGTGGCTGTGCGAGCGGCTGGGGCACCCCCAGGAGCGGGTGCAGCGCCTGGGGCCCGCCGATCCCCTGCCGGCGGACCTCGATCCCTTGAACCTGGTGCTGCTGGTGGCGGAGCCGCCGCCGCCCCCCGCCGCTGCGGCACTGCCGTTGTTTGGCCTGCCGGATGGGGTGTTCCTGCAACACGCCGATCGCCCGGGCCTGATGACCAAGCGCGAGGTGCGCATCCAGCTGCTGGCGGACCTCGACCTGCCCGCCACCGGCGTGCTTTGGGATGTGGGGGCCGGGGTGGGCTCCGTGGGGCTCGAGGCCCTGCGGCTGCGGCCCCAGCTCCAGCTCTGGGCCCTGGAGCAGCGGGGGGGCTCGGCGGAGCTGATCCGCGCCAATGCCCAACGCCTGGGGGTGCAGCCCGCCGGGGTGGTGGAGGGGCGGGCGCCGGAGGCCCTGGCGGCCCTGCCCGACCCCGATCGGGTGCTGCTGGGGGGTGGTGGCCGCGACCGCCTGGCGCTGGTTCAGGCGGTGGTGGCGCGGTTGCGCCCCGGCGGGGTGCTGGTGGTGCCCCTGGCCACCGTGGAGGCCCTGGCGGAGCTGCGCCCGGCCCTGGAGCAGGCGGGCCTGGGGGTGGCGGTGAGCCAGCTGCAGGCCTGGCGGGGTGCCCCCCTGGCGGATGGCACGCGGCTGACGCCGCTCAATCCCGTGTTGGTGTTGCGGGGGCAGCGGCCAGGGGCCTGATCACCGCGGCACTGCCCACCCGCAGCCCCAGCCGTTGGGCCTCGCCGGCCGCCAGTTCCACCACCCCATCGGCGGGTTCGTCGGGGCCGTAGTTGCGGCAGGGCAGCCGCGGGCACGGGGTGGCGTTGGCCTCGATGGCGATCACCCGGCCGCCCCGCAGGAAGAGCATGTCGAGGGGGGCGGGCGTTTGGTGCATCCAAAACTTGAGCACCATCGGTTCGTTGTAGGGGAACCACATGCCGCGCAGCGGCGGCAGCGGCGGCCGCCCCATCAGGCCGCGGCTCTGCTGCTGCGGCGTGCGCGCCACCTCCAGCTGGATGCAGGGCGGCGCTGTGGGGGCCGGCAGGCACCACTGGGCCTCGATCGGCAGGTGCTGGGGCGGGGGCGCGGGGGTGGCCATGGGATCAGCCCAGTTGCGGCGGGCCGTCGCTGAGGCAGTAGCCCTGGCCGCGCACGGTGTGGATCAGCCGCTTCTCCCCCTCCCGCTCCAGCTTCTGGCGCAGGTAGCGCACGTACACCTCGATCACATTGCTGGCGGCGCCCTGCTGGTCGTGCCACACCTGGCGCAGGATCTGCTCGCGGCTGAGCACCTGGCCGCGGTGCTCGATCAGCAGCAGCAGCAGGGCGTATTCCCGGGCGGTGAGCGCCACCTGGCGCTGGCCGCGGCGCACCTCATGGCGGCTGGGCACCACGCTCAGGTCCGCCAGGCTGAGCCGATCGGCGGGGGGCTGCCCCTTGGCCAGCAGCCGGCGGTGCAGGCGCAGGCGGGTGAGCAGGTCGCTGGCGCCGGCGGAGGAGAGCCAAAAGTCGTCGGCGCCGCTGCGCAGCAGCTCGGAGCGGGCGCTGACGCTGTCGCGGCCGATGTCCAGCAGCAGCGGGGTGGCCCCCAGCCGCTGGCGCAGCGCGGGGACGCGCTCACGCCAGTCGGCCGCCAGCAGCGCCAGGTCGCAGGGGGTGTTCTCCGGCTGCTCCCCCACCAGGCAGCGGTAGCCGGAGGCCTCCAGCCGCGGGGCCAGGGCTTCCGCCTCCGCGCCGAGCAGCAGCAGCACCCCGTCGCTCATGGCCCGCTGCCGTTGCTGGGTTTGGCCACGTGGGGCAAGCCCCAACCCAGCTTGTTGCGCAGCACCTGGAAAAACTCGTGGTCCGCCAGCCGCACGAAGCGCACCGGATGCTCGCTGCGGCGGATCAACACCCGGTCCTCCGGCCACACGTAGCAACCGGCGCTGCCGTCCACCACCATCATCAGCCGCTCCGGCGTGGCCGGAAACACGGTCACCGGTTCCTGGTCGCTGAACACCAGCGCCCGCGACGCCAGGGAATGGGGGGCGATCGGGGTGAGCTGCAACACCGGGCAGTCGGGCGTGATCACCGGGCCGCCCGCGCTCAGGGCGTAGGCGGTGGAGCCGGTGGGGGTGGAGAGGATCACCCCATCGGCGGCGATGTCCACCGGGGCATGGCGCCCCACGGCGATCTCGAAATGGCACATCGAGGTGAGCGGCTCGCGGTGCAGGGCCATCTCGTTGAGGCAGAGCACCTCCCAGCGCCGCTGCTCGCCGCGCATCACGCTCACCACCAGGGTGGTGCGTTCCTCCACGGTCCAGTCGCCGCTGATCACCTGATCGAGCGCCTGCTCCAGGGCCGGCAGGTAGGTCTCCGCCAGGAAGCCCAGGTGGCCGGTGTTGATGGTGAGGATCGGCACGTCGATCGGTGCCGTCTGCCGCGCCGCCGAGAGCACGGTGCCGTCGCCCCCCAGCACCAGGGCCATGGTCATGCCGGCCTCAAAGTTCGCCGGCACACAGGCCGCATGGCCGAGGGTGCGCAGGTGCTGGTCGGGGTTGGCGAAGCCCACCATGCCGCCGGAGCTGCTGGCGCGCACCACCTCGTAGCCCGCCCCCCGCAGGCGGGTCTCAATGGCATCGGCGGTGGCCAGGGCCAGGTCCTTGCCGTCGTTAACGATCAGTCCGACGCAGGACACCGATCGCAGGCTGGGGGCAAGGCGAGTTTATGGGGGGCGCCCGGCGCTGGCGGAAGCTCCCCCGATTGGCGTCAGAACTGCTCGAGGAAGCGCAGGTCGCTGGTGAACAGCCGGCGGATGTCGTCGATGCCGTGGCGCACCATGCAGAAGCGCTCCACCCCCAGGCCGGCGGCGAAGCCGCTGTAGCGCTCCGGATCGATGCCGAGCCCCTCCAGCACCGCCGGATCCACCATCCCGCAGCCCATCACCTCCAGCCAGCGGCCGCGCCATTGCACGTCCACCTCGGCGGAGGGTTCGGTGAACGGGAAGTAGCTGGCGCGGAAGCGCACCGGCAGATCGCCAAAAAA
Organism: Cyanobacteriota bacterium; assembly: GCA_041157425.1. Classification (GTDB taxonomy): domain Bacteria; phylum Cyanobacteriota; class Cyanobacteriia; order PCC-6307; family Cyanobiaceae; genus Vulcanococcus. Next base: position 7,657 of record JBEBCX010000026.1, read on the forward strand.
CTGCTGCAGGAAGGTGGTCACCGTGCCGCGCAGGTGGCTGAAATCGAGGCCCTCGTCGATCGCCAGCACCTCCACCTGGTGGAACACCGGCGAGTGGGTGGCATCCACCGCATCGCGCCGGTACACGCGCCCCGGCGCCACGATCCGCACCGGCGGCGGGTTGTTTTCGAGATGGCGGATCTGCACCGGTGAGGTGTGGGTGCGCAGCAGCTCCGTCTCCGACAGATAAAAGGTGTCCTGCATGTCCCGCGCCGGGTGGTGCGGCGGGATGTTGAGGGCGGTGAAGTTGTGGTAGTCGGTCTCGATCTCAGGCCCTTCCTCCACCCGGTAGCCGAGCCCGGCAAAGATGTCCACGATCTCCTCGATCGTGCTGATCAGCGGGTGGCGGTGGCCGGCCGGGATGTAGCGGGCCGGCATGGTCACATCGAGGGTTTCGCGGGCGATCCGCTCCGCCATGGCGGCCCCCTTCACCGCCGCCAGCCGTTCGCTCAGCAGCCCCTGCACCTGCTCCTTGAGCACGTTGGCGCGCTGGCCCACGAGGGGGCGCTCATCGCCGGGCAGCTTGCCCATGGCCCCGAGCACGGCGGAGAGCTTGCCTTTCTTGCCCAGCAGCCCCACCCGCAGCTCCTCGAGCTCCCCGGCAGAGGCGGCCGCGGCGATGGCGTCGGCGGCCTGGGCCTCCAGCTGCTCCAGCTGAGCGGTGAGCTCCTGCAGGCTGACGGTGGCGCTCAAGACGGTGTTCCGGCGATCGCAGACTCTAAGGAGGCGGCCTCTAGCCTCAGGCCAACCACAGCGCTCCCGTGCGGATCCTGATCAGCAATGACGACGGCGTTTTCGCCGACGGCATCCGCAGCCTGGCGGCCGAGGCGGTGGCCCGCGGCCATGCGGTCACCGTGGTCTGCCCCGACCAGGAGCGCTCCGCCACCGGCCACGGCCTCACCCTGCAGACCCCCCTGCGGGCGGAGCGGGCCGATGCCCTGTTCGCCGATGGGGTCACCGCCTGGGCCTGCAGCGGCACCCCCAGCGATTGCGTGAAGTTGGCCCTGTTCGCGCTGCTGCAGGAGTGGCCCGATCTGGTGCTCTCGGGCATCAACCACGGCCCCAACCTCGGCACCGACACCCTCTATTCCGGCACCGTGAGCGCCGCCATGGAGGGCACGATCGAAGGCCTGCCGGCCCTGGCGGTGAGCAGCGCCGATTTCCAGTGGCGCGCCTTTGACCCCGCCGCCCGCATCGCCCTCGATGTGGCCGAGCAGATGCTGCAGCGGGGCTGGCCCCAGGGGCTGCTGCTCAACCTCAACGTGCCGCCGTTGCCGGCGGAGCAGATCGGCCCCCTGCGCTGGTGCCGCAAGGCGGTGCGCCGCTACACCGATCAGTTTGTGCAGCGGGTGGACCCCCGGGGCCGCACCTATTACTGGCTGGCCGGTGAGGTGGCCAACGACCTCGAAGCCCAGGTGGCCGGCCCCGAGGCCTGGCCCACCGATGTGGCCCATGTGGCCGCCGGTGGCGTGTCGCTGACGCCGCTGCAGCCGGAGCTGTTCTGGCGCGGGGCCACCGGCGAGCTGCCGGAGCTTCAGCTGGGGCTGGGGCGGTAAATCCGCTGCAGCAGCCACAGGCTGATCCAGAGGCCGATCAGGTGGGCGAACAGCACCTGGGTGTTGCCCAGCACCGAGAGCATTTCGATGGAGGTGATCGGCAGGCCCACCACGCGGCCGCCCATGCCCGGCCCCCCCTGGATCTGGGCTCCGAAGAAGCCCGGCACCTGCTGGGAGGCCTGCACGAACAGGCTGCCCGCCAGCGATTGGTAGCCGATCACCGCCAGGGTCACACCCACCAGATCCGCGAGCAGGCCCCGTTTGATCAGCCGCGCTGTTTCCCCCTTGCTGGGCCGCACGGGGCTGTTGAGGGCCCGGCCGCAGCGCACGATCAACCAGCTCTGCCACAGGCACCACAGCAGCAGCAGGAAGGCCAGCGTGGTGAGGGAGATGCCCGGCCCGAGCCCCAGGGCCCGGGAGGAATTGGCCGCCAGCCGGCCGCCGATGTTGTTGAACAGCAGCACCCCGGTCACCACGATTCCCAGGGCGAGCTGGGCCCAGAAGCGCACCCAGCCCATGCGCCGCAGGGCCGCGGAGATCAGCTGCAGGTCGAGGCGGTCGGCCATGGGGGTGCGGGTGGGCGCCGGTCTGGGCCCCAAAGCTGCCATGGGAGGATGCCTGCGGCGAGGCCTGCGGCGGTTCTGTTGGTGATTTCCGGGCCGGTTGACCAGTGATTCCCCTGCACCG
>JBEBCX010000027.1:0-9911 GCA_041157425.1 Cyanobacteriota bacterium
CAGTGCGCTGCAGGCCGTGCAGGCCCTGATCGGCGCCCAGCCGTGACCAGCACTGCCTTGCGCCTCTGCACGGCCTCGAGCTGCCGCAGCCGCGGCAGCGAAGCCATCCGTGCCCGCCTGGAGGAGGTGGCCGCCGCCAGTGGGGGCCAGGTGCGGGTCACGGGGGTGGGCTGTCTGGGCCCCTGCAGCGATGGCCCCTTGCTGGCCATGGGCCAACGCCTGTTCAGCCTCGAAGCCCCACACCCCGAGCCCCTGGCCCGCAGCCTGGAGCAGGCCGTGGAGCAGCACCGTGTGGACACATGGCGCCCTCCGGGCGGCCCGCTGATCCCCGCCGATGACGCCTTCCTGCGCCTGCAGCGGCGGCTGGTGTTGGAGCGTTGCGGAGCGATCGACCCCGAATGCCTCGAGGCCGCACTGGCCCATGGCAGCTATCAGCAACTGCAACAGCTGCGGATGCAAAGCTCCCCGGCCGCCGTGATCGATGCCGTGCGCCGCAGCGGCCTGCGGGGGCGTGGTGGCGCCGGCTACCCCACCGGGTTGAAGTGGGCCGCCGTCGCCGCCATGGCTGGTGACAACAAGCTGGTGGTGTGCAACGCCGATGAAGGCGATCCGGGGGCCTTCATGGATCGCACCGTGATGGAGGGCGATCCCCACCGGCTGCTGGAGGGCATGGCCATCGCCGCCTTTGCCATCGGAGCCCAGCGGGGGTTCATCTATGTGCGGGCCGACTACCCCCTGGCCATTGCGCGCCTGCGCCGCGCGATCGAAGCCGCCCAGGCGCGGGGGTGGTTGGGTTCCGCCATGGCCGGCACCCCCTTCCGCTTCGAGGTGGAGATCCGCGTTGGCGCCGGGGCCTACGTGTGTGGGGAAGAAACGGCGCTGATCCGCTCGATCGAAGGGGGGCGCGGGGTGCCGCGTCCCCGCCCGCCCTATCCCGCTGAGCGGGGCGCGTTTGGGTTGCCGACGTTGATCAACAACGTGGAGACCCTCGCCAATGTGCCGGTGCTGCTGCGGTTGGGGCCGGATGCCTACCGCCCTGGCACCAAGGTGTTTTCACTCACCGGCCATGTGCGCCGCGGCGGCGTTCTGGAGGTGCCGATGGGCACCAGCCTGCGCACGATTGTGGAGGAGATGGGCGGCGGGGCACCCGCCGGGCGATCGATCAAAGCGGTTCAAACCGGCGGCCCCTCAGGCGGCTGCGTTCCCGCCTCCCATCTCGACACGCCGGTGGATTACGAGAGCCTGCAGGCCCTCGGCAGCACCATGGGCTCCGGCGGGATGGTGGTGCTGGATGACACCACCGACATGGTGGATCTGGCCGCCTTCTTCATGGCCTTCTGCCGCGATGAGTCGTGCGGGACGTGCGTGCCATGCCGATGCGGCACCGTTCAGCTGGAGCACCTGCTGCGCAAGCTGCTCGCCCAACAGGCCACCCGCTCCGACCTGGAGCAGCTGGAAGGTCTGTGCCACACCGTGCAGCAGGCCAGCCTCTGCGGGCTGGGGCAAAACGCCCCCAATCCAGTGCTCAGTGTGTTGCGCCATTTCCGTTCGGAGCTGGAGCAACGGCTGCCGTGAGCATGGGGGTCTGCACATTGCGCATCGACGGAACGGACATCGCCGTGGCCACCGGCACCACGGTGCTGGCGGCGGCGCGCCAAGCGGGCCTGCGGATCCCCACCCTCTGCCAACACGACGGGATCTCAGCCGTGGGCGCCTGCCGGCTGTGCGTGGTGGAGATCGAGGGCCATGACCGCCCCATGGCCGCCTGTGTGACCCAGGCCACCGAGGGCCTGCAGATTCGCACCAACTCCCCACGGCTGCAGGAGATTCGCCGCACGGTGGTGGAGATGCTGTTCACCGAAGGCAACCACGTGTGTGCCGTGTGCATCGCCAATGGCGATTGCGAACTGCAAGACCTGGCTGTGGCGGTGGGCATGGACCACAGCCGGCTGCCCTATCGCTTCCCCCAGCGCGGCGTGGATCTCTCCCACCCACGCTTTGGGCTGGATCACAACCGCTGTGTGCTCTGCACCCGTTGCGTGCGGGTGTGCGACGAAGTGGAGGGTGCCCACGTGTGGGATGTGGGCTGGCGCGGCGAACACTGCCGCATCATTGCCGGCCTCGATCAACCCTGGGGTGAGGTGGAGAGCTGCACCCACTGCGGCAAGTGCGTGCAGGTGTGCCCCACCGGGGCCCTGTTCCCACAGGGGGAGCCATGACGCCACGCAAGCGCCTGGCGACGGTGTGGCTGGCTGGATGCTCCGGTTGCCACATGTCGTTCCTGGATCTCGACCTCTGGCTGATTGAGCTCGCCGAGCTGGCGCAGATCGTCTACAGCCCGATCGCCTCCGACGTGAAGATCTACCCAAACGCCGTCGACATTGCCCTGGTGGAGGGGGCCGTGGGCACCAGCGACAACCTGGCCCTGCTGCAGCAGGTGCGCGCCAACACCACCACCTTGGTGAGCTTCGGCGACTGCGCCCTCACCGCCAACGTGCCAGGGATGCGCAACCCCATGGCCGATCCGCAGGCTGTGCTCAGGTGCGCCTACGGCGAGCTGGCTGACGCCGGCGCTCAGCCGCCCGGGGATCCCCTGCTGCCCCAGCTGCTGCCCCGTGCCCTTCCGGTCCACGAGCTGGTGCCGGTGGAGGTGTATCTGCCGGGTTGTCCACCGCCGGCGGAGCGCATCCGCGCGGTTCTGGAGGCGCTGTTGCAGGGCGAGCGGCCCCAGTTGGCGCCCGAGCAGATCCGCTTCGGTTGAGCACTGCCCATGGGCCGCACCATCACCATTGATCCGGTGACCCGCATCGAGGGTCACGCCAAGATCTCGATCCATCTCGACGCCAACGGTGCGGTGCAGGAGGCCCGCTTCCACGTGGGCGAATTTCGAGGGTTTGAAGCCTTTTGCCTGGGCCGTCCATTCACCGAGATGACGGCCATCACCGCACGCATTTGCGGGATTTGTCCGGTGAGCCATCTGCTCGCGGCGGCCCACGCCGGTGATCAACTGCTGGCCGTGTCCATCCCCCCGGCGGCGGAGCGGTTGCGGCGTCTGCTCAACCTGGCGCAGATCATCCAATCCCACGCCCTGTCGTTTTTTCACCTCAGCAGCCCTGATTTTCTGCTGGGCTGGGAGTGTGAGCCGGCGCGGCGCAACCTGTTTGGTCTGATCGCCGCCGATCCAGATCTGGCCCGCGGGGGCATTCGCTTGCGGCAATTCGGCCAAACCGTGATCGAACGGCTGGCGGGCCGCAAAATTCACCCCTCCTGGGTGCTGCCGGGGGGGGTGCGAACACCCCTGCCGCCGGAGCAGCGCGAGGCGATCAAGGCCGCGTTACCGGAGGCCCTCGCGATCACCCGAACGGCGCTGGATCGCTTCAAACAGCTGCTGGATCACCAGCTGGCTGAAGAGCTGAGCGTGTTCGGCCACTTTCCTTCGCTGTTTCTGGCCCTGGGCCGCAGCGATGGCCTGTGGGAGACCAACAGCTGCACCCCCTGCAGCGGCCTGCAGGTGATGGCCAGTGATGGCACCCGGTTGGCCGATCAGGTTCCACCTGATCAATTCGAGCGGATCATCGGCGAGGCCGTGGAGCCCTGGAGCTACCTGAAATCGCCCTACTACAGGCCATTGGGGCCGATCGAAGGCACCTACCGGGTGGGCCCCCTGGCCCGGCTGAATCTCTGCCAGCGCATCGGAACACCGCAGGCCGATCGGGAACTGCTGGAGCTGCGCCAGAGGGCAGGCCCGGTGGTGATCGCCTCCTTCCACTACCACCTGGCACGGTTGATCGAAATCCTGGCCTGCCTGGAGCAGATCGACCAACTGCTCGACGATCCACTCACGATCGCAACGCGGGTTCGCCATCGCGCCAGCCTCAACTGCCATGAGGCCGTGGGGGTGAGTGAAGCGCCGCGCGGCACGCTGTTTCACCACTACCGCGTCGATGCCAATGGCCTGATCGAACACGTGAACTTGATCATTGCCACGGGACAAAACAACCGTGCGATGAACCGCACGATCACCCAGATCGCGCAGCACTACCTCAAGGCCGGCCAACTGAGCGAAGCGCTACTCAACCGCGTTGAGGCGGGGATTCGCTGCTTTGATCCCTGCCTCTCCTGCAGCACCCATGCGGCCGGCCAAATGCCACTGCAGGTGGGCTTGATCGCCGCCGACGGCACCCTCCTGCAACAGATCAACCGGCCATGACAGCGCTGGTGATCGGCTACGGCAATCGCCTCCGGCGTGACGACGGTGCCGGCCCTCGGCTGGCGGACTGGGTGGCCGCCAGGCATCAGCCGGATGTGGTGGTGGTGGCCTGCCATCAGCTGATGCCCGAGCTGATCCAGCCGCTGCGCACCGCCAGCCGTGTGCTGTTCATCGATGCCGCCCAGGGCGCACCGGGGGTGCGCCTGCTCCCCCTGCCCAGCCATCCGCCCCAGGCCACTGGCGCGGGGCCCTTCAGCCATGTGGTGTCTCCGCTGCAGCTGCTGGCCCTGGCCGAGCGGCTGGAGGCGGCCACACCGGCGGCCTGGCAGCTGTTGATCCCTGCCCATCGCTGTGAGCTGGGCGAGCGGCTGTCGCGGGAAACCGCCTCCGCCTGCCGCTCCGCCCTGCCCCTGCTGCGCCGTTGGCTCACTTGCGATGCATGAACTGGCCCTGATGGACGAGGCCTGTCGGTTGGCCCAGGCCGCCGCTGCGCGCGATGGGGCCACACGCATCACACGGATCTGGCTGCGCCTCGGCGATTGCTGTGGTGTGGATGCAGATGCGCTGCGCCTGGCCTTTGCGGTGATGCAGGAGCAGCAGTGTTGGCATCAGACCCAGCTGGAGCTCGAACTGGTGCCCACCCGATGCCGCTGTTCGCGCTGCCAGTGCGAGTACAGGCCTGTGGATCTGATTGCTGTCTGTCCGCAGTGCGGTGGGCTGCAGGGCGAGCGCGTCAGCGGCCAGGAGCTCGAGTTGGTTGGCGTGGAGGTGGCCTGAATGTGCGACACCGGCGCACGACGGCTGGTGTTGCAGCAGCGGTTGCTGAGCCACAACGACGCCCATGCCGCCCGCAACCGCCAGCAGTTTGAGCAGCGGGGGTTGCGGGTGGTGAACCTGCTCTCAGCCCCCGGCTCCGGCAAAACCAGCCTGCTGGAGCGGTTGGCACAACACTGGCCCCGCCCCCCCATCGGCGTGGTGGTTGGCGACCTGGCCACCGACCGCGACGCCACACGGCTGCAGCAGGCCGGTGCCCGAGCCGTGCAAATCCGCACCGGTGATCGCTGCCACCTGGATGCGGCGGTGGTGGAGCGCGCCGTTGCCCAGATCGACACCGACGAGATGGATCTGCTGGTGATCGAAAACGTGGGCAATCTGGTTTGCCCCTCGGCCTTCGACCTGGGCGAACAACGGCGCGTCGCGGTGTTGGCCGTCACCGAAGGGGAGGACAAACCCTTGAAATACCCAGCCCTGTTCGGCAGCGCCGATGCCGTGCTGATCAACAAAAACGACCTGGCGGCGGTGGTGGGGTTTGATCGCGCGGCGGCGCGGCGCCATCTGCAGGCGGTGGCACCACGGGCGGTGGTCTTCGAGGTGTCGGCGATCAGCGGTGAGGGCCTGGGGGCATGGATCGACTGGCTGGATCAACCCTGTGGCCCCGATCGCTGAGCAACGGCTCAGGCTGCAGCTTCAGGGGCTGGTTCAAGGCGTTGGCTTTCGCCCCCATGTGGTGCGCCTGGCGGAAGAGCTGCAGCTGCGCGGATGGGTCGCCAACGACCACCGCGGTGTGGTGTTGGAGCTGCAGGGGCAGCGCGGCGCCCTCGAGCGGATGGTGGTGCAGCTGCTTCAGCAGCCACCGGCCCGTGCACGCATTGATCAACACCAGCGGCGTTGGGTGGCACCGGAGCCGAATCCCGCCGGTGGCGTGCGCATCCTGGCGCCGTCACCCGAGGCCGCAGGGGCGTCAGCGGTGCACGCCTTGCCGGGCCCCGACCTGGCCATCTGCAGCGCCTGCCTGGCGGAACTGGCTGATCCGCTGAACCGGCGCCACCGCTATCCCTTCATCAGCTGCACCGACTGCGGCCCCCGCTACACGATCCAGCGGTGCCTGCCCTTTGAGCGGCACAACACCAGCCTGTCGGCCTTTCCGCTCTGCCCGAGCTGCCAAGGGGAGTACGGCGATCCCGGCAACCGCCGCTTCCATGCCCAGACGATCAGCTGTTCGGCCTGTGGACCGCAGCTGCTCTGGAACGGTGGTCCCGTTTCCGTCGACGCCGCCTTGGCCAGCGCCACCGCCAGCCTGCGGCGCGGTGAGCTGGTGGCCATCAAGGGCGTGGGCGGCTTTCAGCTGCTTGCCCGCGCCGATCACCCGCAGGCGGTGCGGCGCTGCCGGCAGCGCAAAGGTCGCCCCGACAAGCCCCTGGCCCTGCTGGCCAGCGAGGGCTGGGTTCAACGCCACTGCCGGATCACGCCCCAGGAGCTGGCCCTGTGGCATGCAGCGGCGGCGCCGATTGTGCTGGTGCGGCGGCGGGAGCAGGGCGGTGTGGCCGCCGGCGTTGCCGGCTGCAGCCCCTGGCTGGGGGTGATGCGCGCCAGCAGCGGCCTCCAACAGCTGTTGCTGGAGCACTGCGGCGGCGCCTTGGTGGCCACCAGTGCCAACCGCTCGGGGGAGCCGATCGCGGCCGATGCCCAGGCGGATGGCGAGGCGCTGGACGCGCTCGCCGATGCGGTGCTCACGCACACGCTGCCGATCGTGAATCCCATCGACGACAGCGTGATGCGCTGGGCGGCCCAGGGCCCATTGGTGCTGCGGCTGGGCCGCGGCCTGGCCCCCCTGGCGCTGGCGGCCCCGTGCCCTGGGGAGCCTCTGCTGGCCCTCGGGGCCCACAGCAAAGGCAGCCTGGCCCTGCGCCTCCCTGGCCACCGGGTGCTCAGCCCCGACCAGGGCGATCTGGGCGCCGAGCGCAGCCTGCAGCGCTTCCATGCCACCACGCAGCAGTGGATCCAGCGCCATCGGCGCCATCCGGTCGCCATCGCGGCGGATCGCCACCCCGGCTACGGCTCCACCCAGCTGGCACAGGCCCTCGCGGGGCAGTGGCAGCTGCCGCTGGTGGGGATTCAGCATCACCATGCCCATCTCCTGGCGGTGATGGCGGAGCACCCTTGCGGGGGGGCGGCCCTGGGTGTGGCCTGGGATGGCGCCGGCCATGGCGACGACGGCACCCTCTGGGGTGGGGAGGGCATGGTGGTCAGCCCTACGGGCGCCAGGCGGGTCGCCCACCTGCGGCCGTTTCCGTTGCCGGGGGGTGCCCGCGCCATGCGGGAACCCCGCCGCGCCGCCCTGGGGCTGTTGATGGCGACCTGGGGGAGGGATTGGCGGCAACACGGCGAGGCTCTGGTGAGCTGCCCCTGCTGGGCCGATTGGACACCCGCCGCCATGGAGGAGCTGGAGCGCTCCGTGGCCACCGGCTTTCAGGCCCCCAGCTGCTCCAGCGTCGGCCGGCTCCTGGACGGGTTGGCGGCCTTGCTCGATTTGGCCTCCTGCAGCAGCTACGAGGCCCAGGCCGCCCAGCGGCTGGAGGGGGAAGCGCAGCGCTGTTGGGAACGGCAGCGGCAGCAGCAACGGCAACCGCACTACCGCCTTCCCTTGGTGCACGCCTCGGATGCGGCAGCGGCGCAATGGGATTGGCGGCCCCTGCTGCTGCAGCTGCTCGCAGACCGTGCCGCAGGCCACCGGCGCGATGCCATCGCCCTGGCGATCCACCGGGCCCTCGCCCAGGCCATCGCGCACCTGGCCGCAGCCGAAGGCGCCCAGGAGGTGCTGCTGGCGGGCGGCTGCTTTCAGAACGCCCTGTTGCTCGAGTTGAGCGTGGCTGCCTTGGCGCAACAGGGGTGCCGAGCGGTGTGGTCGCAGCGGTTGCCCAGCAATGACGCCGCAGTGGCGATGGGTCAGCTGCTGGCGCTGGAGGCGCGGCCTAAGACCGGCTTAGCCCCTGCGGCCCCTGCCCATGTGTCTGGCGGTCACCGCTGAGCTGATCAGCTGCAATGAACACCCCGACCCCCTGTGGCGCAGTGGCGAGGTGTGCCTGGGTGGCGTGGTGCGCAGCGTGAGCCTGGCCTGTGTGCCCGATGCGCGCATCGGCGATCGGCTGTTGGTTCACGTGGGCCTGGCCCTCACGGTTGTTGAGCCGGAGTTGGAGCCTGAGCCATGAGCCCGACCAGCGCCAGCGTCCCGGGCAACAGCAACGGCGCCTGGATGGATGGCAACGAAGCGGTGGCACGGGTGGCCTATCGCCTCAGTGAGGTGGTGGCGCTGTACCCGATCACACCGGCCACCCCCATGGGGGAGTGGGTGGATGCACGGGCCTGTGAAGGCCTGCCGAACCTCTGGGGCCAGGTGCCGGAGGTGATCGAAATGCAGAGCGAAGCCGGAGCCGCTGGGGTGGTTCATGGCGCCCTGCAGGTGGGGGCCCTCACCACCACCTTCACCGCATCCCAGGGGCTGCTGCTGATGCTGCCCAACCTCTACCGCATCGCCGGAGAGCTCCACAGCGCCGTGATCCATGTGGCGTCGCGCGCCCTTGCCACCTCAGCGTTGTCGATTTTTGGCGACCACAGCGATGTGATGGCCGCCCGCGGCACCGGCTGTGCCCTGCTGTGCTCCAGTTCGGTGCAGGAGTGCGCCGATGCCGCCGCCATCGCCATGGCCGCGGCGCTGCGGGGGCGCGTGCCGGTGTTGCATTTTTTTGATGGGTTTCGCACCTCCCACGAGCTCACGCGGGTGGAGCTGATCAGCGATGCGCTGCTCCAGGCCCTGGTGCCGGCGGAGCTGGTGGCCGCCCATCGCCGCCGCGGCCTCAGCCCCGACCATCCGCAATTGGCGGGCAGCAGTCAGAACCCGGATGTGTGCTTCCAGGCGCGGGAAGCCATCAACCCTTGGATCGATGCCATGCCGCTGCACCTGCAAGCGGCGATGGATCAGTTCGCGGCCCTCACCGGTCGCCAATACCACCTGTTCGACTACCACGGCCATCCCCAGGCTGAGCGGGTTCTGGTGCTCATGGGCAGTGGCTGTGAAACCGCCATGGCCACCGCCGATGCCCTCAACGCCCAAGGGGAGCAGGTGGGGCTGTTGAAGGTGCGGCTGTTTCGGCCGTTGGCCGCGCCAGCGCTGGTGGCGGCACTACCGCTGAGCACCCGCCGGATCGCGGTGCTGGATCGCTGCAAAGAGCCCGGCAGCCAAGCCGAACCCCTGCTGTTGGATGTGGTGGCCGCCGTGGAGGAGCACTGGCCGCAGCCGCAGCGGCCCCAGGTGATCGGAGGGCGCTATGGGCTGGCATCCAAGGAGTTCACCCCGGCGATGGTGAAGGCGGTGTTCGACCACCTCGCCCAAGCCGAGCCGCGCTCCCACTTCACGGTGGGCATTCACGACGACCTCACCCATCACTCCCTGCCCGTTGACGCGGCGTTCGATGTGGAGTCGGCCCAGACCCTGCGGGCCGTGTTTGTGGGCCTGGGCTCCGATGGCACGGTGGGCGCCACCAAACACACCCTGCAGATCGTGGGGGATGCCACCGGGCTCCACGGCCAGGGGGCCTTTGTGTACGACTCCAACAAGGCCGGCACCGTCACCACCTCGCACCTGCGCTTCAGCCCGCATCCCATCCATGCGGCCCATCTGATTCGCCAGGCCCAGGTGGTGGCCTGTCACCACTGGGACCTCCTGGCCCGCCTCGATCTGCTGGAGCTGGCGGAACCCGGTGGGGTGTTGCTCTTGAACACCCCTGGGCCACCGGATCGCTGCTGGGAGCTGCTCACGCCGCATCTGCAGGAGCAGATCCGCGAACGGCAACTGCGGCTGTTTGGCGTGGATGCCGCCGCGATCGCGCAGGCCCATGGCCTTGGCGGTCGGATCAACACCGTG
>JBEBCX010000028.1:0-9764 GCA_041157425.1 Cyanobacteriota bacterium
GCCGCCGGGCTGCCGGTGGCGCCCCTGGGGGATTCGAGCAAGGTGCGCCCCGGGGAGTGGGCGATCGCCATCGGCAACCCCCTCGGCCTCGACAACACCGTGACCGCCGGCATCATCAGCGCCGTGCAGCGCACCAATGCGGTGGGGGAGGGCCAGCGGGTGCCCTACCTGCAGACCGACGCCGCGGTGAACCCCGGCAACAGCGGCGGCCCCCTGATCAACGAACGGGGCCAGGTGATCGGCATCAACACCGCCATCCGCCAGGCCCCCGGCGCCGGCCTCAGCTTCGCCATCCCCATCAACCTGGGGCGCCAGATCGCCGCCCAGATCCTGGAGAAGGGCCGCGCCTCGCACCCCTACATCGGCGTGCGGCTGCAGGCCCTCACCCCCCAGCTGGCCCGGGAGGTGAATGCAACCAACGCCGAATGCCGCCTGCCGGAGAGCAACGGTGTGGTGGTGGTGGAGGTGATGCCGGGCAGCCCGGCGGCCCGCGGCGGCCTGCGCACCTGCGACCTGATCGAACAGGTGGGCAACGCGGCGGTGGACAACCCCTCGGAGGTGCAGGTGGCGGTGGACCAGGGCCGGGTGGGGCAACCGCTGGCGGTGCGGGTGCAGCGGGGCCAGCGGCAACTGAACCTGCAGCTGCGGCCGGCGGAACTGCCGCGGCAGAACTGATCCCTTGAACGGCCCGCGGCGCCAGCTGGTGGTGCTGGCCCGCTGGCCGGCGGTGGGGCGCTGCAAGCGGCGGCTGGCGGCCGACCTCCACTCCAGCGGGCGGGCGGCGGCGGTGCAGCGGCAGCTCACCGACCACACCCTGCGCACGGCGGCGGCCGCCTGCGAGGCCACGGGCGCTGAGCTGCGGCTGGCGGTGGAGGGGCTAGGGCCCCGCGCCCGGCGGCGCTGGGGCCTGGCCCTGGGGCGCCGGGGCATCGCCGCCACCCTGGTGGGCCAGGGCAACGGCAGCCTGGGGAGCCGCATGCAGCGCCAGTGGCGGCTGGGGTTTGGGGCGGGGGCCGAGCAGGTGGTGCTGATCGGCAGCGACCTGCCGGCCCTGGAGTGCGCCGATCTGGAGCGGGCCTTCACCGCCCTGGAGCGGCGGCCCCTGGTGCTGGGGCCGGCCAGCGATGGGGGCTACTGGTTGATCGGGCTCAACCGGAGCGGCTTCAGCGGGGCGGGGCCGTGGCTGATGGCGGGCATCCCCTGGGGCAGCGATCAGGTGCTGGCGTCCACCCTGGAGCGGGCGCAGCGGCGGCAGCTATCGCCGGCGCTGCTGCGGCAGCTGAGCGACCTCGACACCCGCGCAGATCTTGAGCCCTGGCTGCGCCGGCGCCAGGCGGGCAGCGGCGGGGTGATGATCAGCCGATGAACGGCCGCCCCCGATGATCGGCATTGACCCCCTCGCCCCGACCTTCCCGCGGATGGCCCGGCGCAACATGGCGCGGGTGCTGCTGCAGCTGACCTGGCGCATGCGCTGGGATCTGGCGCTGATGGCCCTGCTGGGGGGCATCGGCGTGGGGGTGAAACAGACCCCGCAGGTGCAAAGCCTGGTGCTGATGGATGGCAGTTCACTCACCACCCTGGGCATCGCCGTGTCGGTGTTCGTGGCCTTCCGCAACACCCAGGCCATCAACCGCTGGTGGGAATCGCGGATCCTCTGGGGCGCCATCGTGAACAACAGCCGCAGCTGGCGCGACACGCTGACCAGCCTGCTGGGGGAGGAGCAGCAGGCGGAGCGGCAGCGGCTGGTGGCCCTGCAGGCTCTGCTCTGTTGGCTGCTCAACTTCGAGCTGCGGGGCAGCTGGCGCACCGATGCCCGCGAGCATGCCGATGGGGTGCTCGCCGGGTTGGGGCTGCCCGCGCGGATGCGGCTGCAGGAGGGATTGGTGCGCAAGGCCGAGGCCATCGGCCGGCTGCACCGCGACGGGGCGATCAACGACTGGGGCCGCGATGCCCTGGTGCGCTGCAGCGAGGTGTTCACCAATGCCCTCGGCGGCCTGCAACGGATCCGCAATTCACCGATCCCCCCCACCTATGACGTGTTCATCCGTGGCATCTGCTGGTTTTACGGCTACGCCCAGTTTCTGAACTTCGTGAACCGTGGCGACAGCTGGGAGGGGGCCGTGATCCTGGTGGGGTTTGTCACCGCCGAGCGGGTGGGGGCCTACGTGGAAAACCCCTTCGACAGCGACGGCAGCAGCTTCTGCGTGCCGATGGATTCGGTGTGCCGCACGATCAGCACCGATCTGCTGGGGGCCCATAACCCCCTGGCCCAGCTGCCGATCAGCAACGACCCCAGCTGCTGGTCATGAGCCCAGGGGCCACCCTGGCGGTGGTGATTCCCGTGCGCAACGAGGCCCAGCATCTGCCCATGCTGCTGGCCGACCTGGCCCTGGCCCCGGCGGGCCTGGTGGCGGAGCGGGTGGTGGTGGATGGCGGCAGCGGTGATGGCACTGCTGCATTGGCCCAGCTGGCCGGCGCCACGGTGCTGCACGGCCCCGCCAACCGCGGATGGCAACTGCAACGCGGCGTTGCCGCCACATCGGCTCCCTGGCTGTTGCTGTTGCACGGCGATGGTCGCCTGCCGGCCGATTGGGCAGCGGTGGTGCAGCGGGCCCTGCGGCAGCCCCCGGCCGCCTGGTATTTCGATCTGGCGGTGGCCGGGGGCGGGGCGCCGCTGCGGCTGCTGGAGGCGGCGGTGGCGCTGCGCTGCCGGCTGCGGCAACTCCCCTACGGCGACCAGGGGCTGCTGCTGCCGCGCGCGCTGCTGGAGCGGGCCGGCGGGGTGCGGCCCCTGCCGCTGATGGAAGACCTCGACCTGGTGCAACGGCTCAAACCCCTGGCGCCGCTGCGCCGCCTGGGCCGGCCGCTGCGGGTGGATGGCCGCCGCTGGCGGCGCCATGGGGCCTGGCTGGGAGTGCTGCGGGTGGCCTGGCGCAACGCCCAGCTGCGGCGGGACTGGCGGCGGGGGATCAGCGCCGAGCAGCTGGCGGCACGCTATTACGCCCCTCGCTCGTGCGGCCCCTGCCGCTAGGGGGCGTACCAGAAGGCGCAGCGCCGGTTTTGGGGCTCCAGCTCCCAGCCCTGGCCGCTGTAAAACTCCACCACGCCGGGGTCGGCAAACAGGCTGACGCGCTCCACCTGCATCGCCCGCAGGCAATCGAGCACGTAGGCCATCAGCTGCTTGCCCAGGCCAGCCCCTTGGTAGAGGGGATGCACAGCCACATCCCACACGGTGGCTTCGATCACGCCATCGCCGGTGCAGCGGGCGAAACCCACCAGCCGGGGGATGCGCGGGTCGTGCCGCCACAGGCCCACCACCAACAGGCTGTGCTGCAGGGCCTTGCGCACACGCCGCACGGGGCGACGGCTCCAGCCCACCGCATCGCAGAGCTGCTCGAGCTCAAACAGGTCGATCTCGCGCTCCTGGCTCAACACCAGCGCCATCTGGGGGTTGGCGGTGGGGCACAGGCGATGCTCCGCCCCGTAGAGGCCGTCGAGCTCGGTGGCGGCTGGGCTAAGCATTGGCACGA
Organism: Cyanobacteriota bacterium; assembly: GCA_041157425.1. GTDB lineage: Bacteria > Cyanobacteriota > Cyanobacteriia > PCC-6307 > Cyanobiaceae > Vulcanococcus. Next base: position 3,531 of record JBEBCX010000028.1, read on the forward strand.
TCCTGACCCACGGCGGCGGCAGCTGGGGCAGGCTGGAGACCGTTCCCCCACCGGAAGGTTCTGAGCGGCTCTCCCCTGCTGGTGTGTGTGCACGGCTGGATGCTCTCCGGCCGCCTGTGGCAACCGCTGATCGCGCAGCTGCAGCCGCAGTGGGAGGTGTGGGCGCCCAACCTGCCGGGCTTCGGGGGCTCGCCACGGCCGCGGGGGCTGCAGCCCACCCTGCCCAGCTACGGCCGCTGGCTGGCCGAAGCCAGCCGCGAGCGTGCCCAGGGCCGGCCGCTGGTGTTGATCGGCCATTCCCTCGGGGGCAGCCTGGTGCTGCACGCGGCGCCGCTGCTGGGGGATCAACTGCAGGGGGTGGTGCAGGTGGCCGCCGGCGGCGGGGTGTACCAGCCGCGGCCGTTTCGGATGGTGCGGCGCGGCGGCGCCGGCTTCCTGCGCTGGCGGCCCGGCTGGCTGGCGGAGCTGCCGGGCACCGAGGCGATCCGCAGCCCGCTGGTGGCGGAGCTGCGGGCGGCGCGGGGGTTGCTGGCCTGCAGCATGCAGCGCGGGGCGGTGCAGCAGCTGCCGGGGCTCACGGCCCAGCTGGCGGTGCCCAGTTTGTGGGTGGTGGGCAGCCGCGACACGGTGATGGAGCCGCGCTACGTGCGCCACCTGGCGGGCTACAGCCCCGACCACCAGGTGGAGCTGCTGGAGGGGGAAGGGCACCTGCCGATGCGCACGGCGCCGGAGCGGTTGGCGCAGCTGATCAGCGCCTGGCTCAACGATCAGAGCGTGGCCAGCCCGCGCTCCTGCAGTTCCGCCAGCTGCGCATAGAGGCCGCCGGCCGCCCGCAGGGCGGTGTGGCTGCCCTGCTCGATCAAGCGGCCGCGCTGCAGCACCAAGATGCGATCGGCCGCCTCCACCGTGGCCAGGCGGTGGGCGATCACGATGGCGGTGCGGCCGCTGAGCAGGCGGTCGAGGTCGCGCTGCAGGGTGGCTTCGGTGGAGGGGTCGAGGAAGGCGGTGGCCTCATCCATCACCAGCACCGACGGGTTGCGGATCGCCACCCGCGCCACCGCCAACAGTTGGCGTTCACCGGAGGAGAGGTTGCCGCCCCGCTCCCGAAGCGGTGTGGCCAGGCCCTGGGGCAGGCGTTGTAGCAGGGGCTCAAGGCCCAGCTCTTCGCAGAGGCGCTGCAGCTCCGCATCGCTGATGCGGGCATCGAGGCGCAGGTTGTCGGCCACGTTGCCGCTGAACAAAAACGTGTCCTGCAGCACCACCCCGAGCCGCTGCCGCAGGGTGGGGATCGGCAGTTCGCGGATGTCGATGCCATCCAGCAGGATGCGCCCGCGCTGCGGTTCGTAGAGGCGGCACAGCAGCCGGATCACCGTGCTCTTGCCGGATCCGGTGGGCCCCACCAGGGCCACGTGCTCACCGGGGCCGATGCGGAAGGAGAGGTCGGTGAGGATCGGATCGTCGCTGCGGTAGGCGAACGACACGTCGTCGAAGATCACCTCACCGGCGCTGCTGCGCTGAACGCCGCTGCGCTGGGCCGCCGCCGAGCGCTGCTCGAGCGGCAGCTCCTGGATTTCGATCGGCTCCTCCAGCAGTTCGCCGATGCGCTCCACGGCGGTGAGGCCGCCCTGGATCTGGGTGAAGCGCTCCGCCAGCTGGCGCAGGGGATCAAACAGCCGCTGCGAATAGAGGATGAAGGTGGTGAGGGTGCCGAGGCCCATGGCGCCGGCGGTCACCATCCAGCCCCCCAGGGCCAGCACCAGGGCGATGGCCGCCAGCGACACCCACTCGATCAGGGCGGAGATGGCCGAGTCGTAGAAGATCGTGCCGTTCACCGCCTGGCGGTAGGCCTCGGTGGTGCGCGCGAAGCGGCGGGAGTTGTAGCCCTCCCGGCGGAACATCTGCACCACCTCGAGGCCCTGCAGGTTTTCCTGCAGGTCGGCGTTGAGCTGGCCCAGCTCCTCGCGCACGCGGTAGTTGGCCTTGCGGTAGCGGCGCTGCAGCCAAAGCATCGAGAGCGTGACCGGCAGCTGGATGGCCAGCAGCAGCAGCCCCAGGCGCGGCTCGATCGCCACCATCGTGGTGGCGATCACCAGCAGGGTCACCAGGTCGGCGAGCAGGCCCACGGCGCCGCTGCCAAACACCTCCGCCAAGGCATCCACATCGCTGGTGAGGCGGGTGAGCAACTTGCCCACGGGGGTGCGGTCGTGGAAGCGCAGGGAGAGGTCGAGGGCGTGGGCGAAGAGGTCGTCACGGATGCGGGCCGTGAGCCGCTGGCCCACCGCCTGCACGTTGAAGCTCTGCAGCCCCTGCAGGCCCAGCCGCACCAACACCGCCAGCAGCAGCAAGGCCACCAGGGTGTTGAGCTGCTGCGCCAGGGGCATGGGCTGCAGCCAGGGCAGCACCGGCTCCTGGCGCAACGCGGAGATGGCCTGGCCCACCAGCAGCGGCTGCACGGCGGCGGCGCCGGCCACCGGGATCAGCAGTGCCAGGGTGAACAGCAGGCGGCGGCGGTCGCGGCCCAGGTAGGGGAGCAGCCGCAGCAGCCGTTGCCGATCGCGGCTCGCCATCAGGCGGGCACCGGCGCAGTGGCGCCCACGGTGGCGATCTGATCCACGATCGTCTGCAGCTCACCGCCATCGAGCCGCAGCGAAAGCGGGTGGCCCACCAGGCGCGCCGTGGAGTGGAAGAGGTCTTCGATGGCGATCAGGCCGTTCTCCTTCAGGGTGCGGCCGCTGGCCACCAGATCCACGATCGCCTCACTCATGCCGGTGATCGGCCCCAGCTCCACCGAGCCCGCCAGGTGAATCAGCTCCACCGGCAGATCGAGTGCCGCGAAGTACTCCTGGGCGCAGCGGGTGAACTTGCTGGCGATGCGGCAGTGGGCCGGCAGATCGGCGGCGCGGCGGTAGGGGCTGCTGGCCTTCACCGCCACGCTCATGCGGCAGCCCCCGAAGCCCAGATCCACGAGCTGGGCCACCGGCAGCTGGTGCTCGCGCAGCACGTCGTACCCCACCACCCCGAGCTGGGCCTGGCCGTAGGCCACATACACGGGCACATCGGCGTTGCGCACCAGCAGGGCCCGGGCCCGGCCGCACACGCTCGGCACCATCAGCAGGCGGTTGTCCGGCTCGAGCACGGCGGCGAAATCGAGCCCGGCGGCCGCGAACCGGGCCACCGAGTCCTTGAGCAGGGCTCCCTTGGCCAGCGCGACGGTGATCATGGGGCAAAGCCTGAACCGGGACTTTAACGATGCAGGAGGCCCCAACCCGAGCCGCTGAGCGGGTGTCGCTGATCCCGGTGCTGAGCGACAACTACGTGTTTGTGCTGCACGGCGATGGCCCCGGGCCGGCGGCGGTGGTGGATCCGGCGGTGGCGGAGCCGGTGCAGCGGTGGCTGGAGCAGCGGGGCCTGGAGCTCAGCGCGATCCTGCACACCCACCACCACCACGACCACATCGGTGGCGCCGCGGAGCTGCTGGAGCGCTGGCCCGAGGCGACGGTGATCGCCAGCGCCGCCGACCGGGCCCGCATCCCCCTGCAGAGCCAGGGGGTGGCGGAGGGGGATCGGTTCGTGCTGCTGGGGCGCACGGTGGAGGTGCTGGAGGTGCCCGGCCACACGGCCCACCACATCGCGTTCTATCTGCCGCCCCAGGGGGAGGCGGGCGCAGAGCTGTTCTGCGGCGACACGCTGTTCGCCGGCGGCTGCGGCCGCCTGTTTGAAGGAACCCCTGAGCAGATGCACACCTCGCTGCAGCGGCTGGCGGCCCTGCCGGCCAGCACACGGGTGTGGTGCGCCCATGAGTACACGGAGGGCAACCTGCGCTGGGCGGCGGCGGAGGCCCCGGGTGATGGCCCCATCGCCGAGCGGCTGGCGGCTGTGCGGGCCCAGCGCGCCGCAGGCCAGCCCACCATCCCCAGCAGCATCGGCCTGGAGCAGGCCACCAACCTGTTCATGCGGGCGGCCAATGGCGCCGAACTGCGCCGCCGCCGGGGCAGCAAAGACCTCTGGCGGGGCTAGGGCCTGGGCTGCAGAAGCAAAAATCCGCACTCCTGCTGATCCATGAATGCCTGCTCAGAACCTCATCAAAGGCCGCAGCGAGCCCAGCAACGAGGCGCTCGGAGAGATTTTCATCCAGCAGCAACCGCCTGCTCACGCCTCAGCGGCAGCCACCACCAAGGTGCGTTCCCGTTCGGCCGCATAGGAGAAGCAGGCCAGGATGTCGTCGTGGCACAGCTGCGGAAAATCGAGCAGCAACTCCTGTTCGGACACGCCGCTGCCCAGGGTTCCAAGCACCTCGGCAACGGTGATCCTGGTGCCGCGAACGCACGGCTTGCCGAAGCGCACGGCCGGATCGGTGGTGATGCGGTCCAAACGAGCCATGGGCCCAGTCTAGAGCTGAATTTTGAGGCGCTCCAAGGGGGTTGAGCTCAGAGCACCTGCGGCACGTCGCTGGCGGCCCGCAGGGGCAGCCCACCGGGGAACAGGCGCGCCGGCTCACCGCCCCGCAGCCGCAGGCGGCAGCGCTGGCCGCGGGCGTAATCCGCGCTGAGGGGGAGCCGCAACCGCAGCCGCAGCCCGTCGCACTGCACCTGGTAAAGCCACTCACGGCCCAGAAATTCGCGGCCCACCACCCAGGCTTCGGCGGCCTCATCGGGGAACAGTTCCATCCCCTGGGGGCTGAGCAACACCTGCAGGGGCTCCTCGCCGACGTCGGCGCCATCGGGCTGGGCACCCTCGGGCTCCAACCAGCCCAGGGGGGTGCGCAGCCGCTGCCCCTGCCACGCGGCGGGCAGCAGGTTGCCCTGCAGCACGAAGCGGCCCACGAACGCGGATGCGGGGCAGTTCACCAGCTCCTGGGGGCTGGCGCACTGGTGCAGGCGGCCCGCCTCCAGCACGGCCACGCGATCGCAGATGGCCAGGGCCTCCTCGGGGTCGTGGGTCACGATCAGACCACTGGCGCCGCAGCGGGCGAGCACGCCGGGCAGCTCCGCGCGAAGCCGCAGCCGCACCTCCACATCGAGGTTGGAGAAGGGCTCATCCAGCAGCACCAGGGCGCTGCCGGGGGCGAGGGCACGGGCCAGGGCCAGGCGCTGGCGCTGGCCGCCGGAGAGCTCGTGGGGGTAGCGCTGCTCGAGCCCCTTGAGGCCCAGGAGCTCCAGGAGCCAGGCGGCACGGCTGCTGTCCTGCCCGCGCCGCAACCCAAAGCAGGCGTTGCGCCAGGCATCGAGGTGGGGGAAGAGGGCGTAGTCCTGAAACACCATGCCCACGCCGCGGCGCTCCGGCGGCAGCCAACGCTGGGGCCCGGCCACCTCCTGGCCGCCGATGCGCACCACACCGCGATCGGGGCGCTCAAAGCCGGCGATCAGGCGCAGCAGGGTGGTTTTGCCGCAGCCGGAGGGGCCCAGCAGGCCCACCAGTTCGCCGGGGCGCAGCTGGAAGTCGATGGCGCGCAGCGTCCAATCACCGCTGGAGGCGGGGCCGCGGTAGCGGTGCCACAGCCCACTCAGCTCCACCTGCGGCCGCAGGGGCAGCTCAGAGCTGGGCTGGGCAATGCGCATCCGGCGGGTTCGCCATAGGCTCAGCCCCCCATCTTCCCCTGCGATGACCACCGCCGCGATCGAGGCCGTCACCACCAGCGCCGCCCCCGCACCCGTGGGGCCCTACAACCAGGCGGTGAAGGCCGGTGGGGTGCTGTATTGCTCCGGCCAGATCGCCCTGGATCCCAGCACCGGCGCCATGGTGGGCAACGGCGATGTGGAGGCGGAAACGCGCCAGGTGCTGGCCAACCTCAAGGCGGTGCTGGCGGAGGCGGGCTGCACGCCCCAGCAGGTGGTGCGCACCACGGTGTTCCTGGCCGACCTGGCGGATTTCACCAAGGTGAACGCCCTCTACGCCGAGGTGTTCGGCCAGGGGGTGTCGCCGGCGCGGGCCTGCGTGGAGGTGGCCGCCCTGCCCAAGGACGCCCGGGTGGAGATCGATTGCATCGCCGTGCTGGGCTGAGGGCCAGGGCTGATCTCAGGGGCGGCGAATCACCCGGAAGGTGAGGTTGAGCCGCTCCGCCACCACACGGGCCCGGGGCGGCAGGGCGTGCTGCCAGTGCCGTTGGGTGGGGGGATCCATCAGCAGCAGGTCGCCGTCCTCCAGCCGCACCGCGAAGGACGGCTCCACGCCATGGCGGTGGCGAAAGCGCAAATCACGGGCAACGCCGAGGCTGAGGGAGGCGATGGGGGCCTG
>JBEBCX010000029.1:0-10207 GCA_041157425.1 Cyanobacteriota bacterium
CGGAGACGACCGTCGTGCCCATGCCCGCGTAGGCGTCGACGTGATGGGCTTCTTCGAAGACGCGCTTGTTGGCGACCTGGATTGCGCGTTTGAGGCGGCTGCCGCGCTCGGTGAGCTTCTTGTCGCGGGGAAACTCACCGAAGTCACCGGTGACGAAGGCGGAGCCGACGGCGTCCACCGCGAGCTGGCTCGCCACTTCGCCCGCGGCGTGCCGCCCCATCCCGTCCGCGATGAGGAAGAGGTGATGCGCCTCGAGGAGCAAGAGCGCGTCTTGTTGCGCGAACTCGAGGCCTACGATTCCGGTCTGGTCGAGCTCCACCAGGTAGGCACCCGCAAAGGCCTCGAAGTCCTGCTGGTCGGGGTTGGTGGCCACCAGCAGCCCCCCCAGCGCCAGGGCCATCAGACCCCAGGGCAGGCGGGCTTGAACTGCGGGGGAAGCCATCAATCGCCGCAACACTGCTTGGTAAGATCGCTGGGCCCTGGCGGGCGTAGCCAAGTGGTTAAGGCAGCGGATTGTGATTCCGCCATTCGGGGGGCCATTCGGGGGTTCAAGTCCCCTCGTCCGCCCCTTTTTACTCCGGTTTCAGACGCTTTTCAGCGCTGATTGACCCGGACCACCTGGATGCTGTGTCGCCGCCAACACAGCATCCAGGAGCGCCTCGCCCCCCTGGCGCACCGGATCCACCACCGGCAGACCGGTGGCATCCGCCAACCGCGCCGCAGCTGCAGCAGCCTCGGCGGTCTCCAGCAGGGCGGTGTTGAGGGCCAGGGCCCGCACCCGCGGGCGCTGGCCATCGGGCCGGCCCAGGGCTGCCAGCGCCTCGCAGGCGCCGATCAGCTCAGGCAGCGGCGGAATCGCCACCGGCACGGCGCCGGGACGGGTGCGCACATGGCTTTGGCCGGCGCGGTGCACCAGCAGCAGATCCGTGGGCTGGCTGCCGCGCATCAACGGCAGCGTGGCGGTGGAGCCGGGATGGGCCAGCGACCCCTGGCCCTCCACCAGCAGCAGGGCCTCGGGGCCGGCGCCGTCGGCCGCCTGCAGCACCGCCGCCTCCACGGCTCCGGCGGCGTAATCCACCCGCACCGCATCGAGGGCCACCCCCTGGCCGCTGATCAGGATGCCCGCCTGGCCGGTGCCCACAAAGCGGGCATCCAGGCCGCGCCGCCGGGCGGCCGCCGCCAGCTCCAGGCAGGTGCTCATCTTCCCCACCGCCATGTCGGAGCCCACCGCCAGCAGGCGCCGGCAGGGCAGGGCCGCCGCCCGGGCCGCCGCCACCTCCAGCCCCGGCGGCTCCTGGCGCAGGTCCCAGATCCATTGCCCCGCAGCCCGGGGGATGGCGGCAAACTCGGGATCCTCCGCCAGGCGGCTGTGCAGGCCACTGGCCAGGCTCAACCCCGCCCGCAGGGCCAGGCACACATCGGCGCGCATCTCCTCGGGCAAGCGGCCACCGGAGGGGGCCAGCCCCACCACCGCCACGGCGGGCCCATGGGCCAGGGCGGCGGCCATGTCGGCCACCACCGGCACCGGGCGGGGGATGCCGGTGAGGGCCGCCAGGTCGGCGCCGGCATGGGCGGGGTCAATCACCGCCACGATCGGGCCGCTGCGGTAGCGCAGCATCGCCAGGCCGGTTTTGCCGGAGAGGTTGTCGAGGCCGCCGTGCTGCAGCAGCACCACCGGCGCATCGGGACGCAGCATCAAGCCACCTCCTGCCGGGGCTGGGCCCCGAGGCCGGCGCGGCCGGCGGGCCGCAGCACATCCCCCAGCCGGTCGGGCCCGGCGAAGGGGTCGTCGAGCAGGTTGAGGTGGCTGTCGAGATCGGGCCAGCGCACCAGGGGCAACAGCTGGGCGGCGGCGCCGTTGAGCAGCCCCCCATCGGAGTAGCAGCCGAGCATCACCCCAAGCCCCAGCCGGCGGGCGGTGCGGGCCATCAGCAGCCCCGGCCCCAGGCCACCGCATTTCACCAGCTTGATGTTGATGCCATCCACCACCGGGGCCAGCCGCAACAGATCCGCCAGATCCCAGCAGCTCTCATCGGCCACCACCGGGATCGGGGCCAGGCCGCGCAGGGCGGCAAATCCAGCCGTGTCGGCGGCGGCATCCGCCTGGGGCGGCAGCGGTTGCTCCACCAGCACCACCCCGCGCTCCGCCAACCAGGGGATCATCCGCCGGGCAGCCGCCAGATCCCAACCGCCGTTGGCATCCACCTGAAGCTCCTCACCGCCGTCCAGGGCCGCGGCCACCGCCTCCACCAGGGCGCGGTCGTGGTCGAGCCCATCGGGGGAGCCCAGCTTGAGCTTCACCCGGGTGGCGGGCAGCTGCTGCCGCCAGCGCTCCAGCCGCGCCAGCACCGCCGGCACCTCCCCCAGACCCAGGGTGACGCTGGTGGCCACACAGGCCTTGGGATCCAGCCCCCAGAGGCGATGCAACGGCTGCCCCAACCGCTGGCCCCACCAATCGTGCAGGGCCAGATCCAGGCCGCAGCGCGCCGGCGGGCTGAGGCCGTCCAGCAGGGGGTCGAGGGCCTGCAGGGGTTCGGGGCAGAGGGCCTCCAGCCGCGGGGCCAGGGCCTCCAGTTCGGCGGCGATGGCCGCGGTGGTGAACTGGCGGTGACCGGTGTCGAAGCCGCCGGTTTCGCCGCGGCCGATGAGGCCCTGATCCTCCACCTGCACCAGCAGGTGGTCGACGGCCGTGGTGGTGCCGCGGCTGATGGCCAGCGGCACCGCCTTGTTGAGGCGGAAGCGATGCAGCTGCAGGCGCATGGCCCCTCGGCGCAGCCTTCAAGCTGGCACGGCAACGCCGCGCCGGCCAGCGGCCCCAGCGATGCCGGAAACTGGAGGCATGACGGCGACATTCCTCCCAGCCCCCAGCGCCCCCGCGGCCAACGGCGGGCGGGGCAGCTACTGGATCACCACCTTCGGCTGCCAGATGAACAAGGCGGATTCCGAGCGCATGGCCGGGATCCTGGAGTCGATGGGCTACCGCGAGGCCAGCGCCGAGCTCGAGGCCGACCTGGTGCTCTACAACACCTGCACCATCCGCGACAACGCGGAGCAGAAGGTGTACAGCTACCTGGGCCGCCAGGCCCAGCGCAAACGCACCAACCCCAACCTCACCCTGGTGGTGGCCGGTTGCGTGGCCCAGCAGGAGGGGGAATCGCTGCTGCGGCGCGTGCCCGAGCTGGATCTGGTGATGGGCCCCCAGCACGCCAACCGGCTGGATGTGCTGCTGGCCCAGGTGGAGCAGGGGCAGCAGGTGGTGGCCACCGGCGAGCACCACATCCTTGAAGACATCACCACCGCCCGGCGCGATTCGGCCGTCTGCGCCTGGGTGAACGTGATCTACGGCTGCAACGAACGCTGCACCTACTGCGTGGTGCCCTCGGTGCGGGGCCAGGAGCAATCGCGGCTGCCCGAAGCGATTCGGCTGGAGATGGAGGGGCTGGCGGCCCAGGGCTTCAAGGAGATCACCCTGCTGGGGCAAAACATCGATGCCTACGGCCGCGATCTTCCCGGCATCACCCCCGAGGGGCGGCGCCAGCACACCCTCACCGACCTGCTGCAGGCGGTGCACGACGTGGACGGCATCGAGCGCATCCGCTTCGCCACCAGCCACCCCCGCTACTTCACCGAACGGCTGATCGATGCCTGCGCCGACCTGGAGAAGGTCTGCGAGCACTTCCACATCCCGTTTCAGAGCGGCGACGACGCCGTGCTCAAGGCCATGGCCCGGGGCTACACGGTGGACCGCTACCGCCGCATCATCGAGCGCATCCGCCAGCGCATGCCCGATGCGGCCATCAGCGCCGATGTGATCGTGGCGTTTCCGGGGGAAACCGACGCCCAGTACCGCCGCACCCTGGCGCTGATCGAGGAGATCGGCTTCGACCAGGTGAACACCGCCGCCTACTCGCCGCGGCCCAACACCCCCGCCGCCACCTGGCCAGACCAACTGCCGGAGGCGGTGAAGGTGGAGCGGCTGCAGGAGCTCAACGCCCTGGTGGAACGCAAGGCCAAGGAGCGCAGCGCCCGCTACGCCGGCCGCCTGGAGCAGATCCTGGTGGAGGGCACCAACCCCAAGGACGCCACCCAGGTGATGGGCCGCACCCGCACCAACCGGCTCACGTTCTTCCCCGCCGATCGCGGTGACGGCCGCCACTGGCAGCCGGGCGACCTGGCCGTGGTGCGCATCGATGCGGTGCGGGCCTTCTCCCTCAGCGGCAGCGCCGAGGCGGCCTGATCAGCCCTGGGTGGGCTCGAAGTTGAGCGAGGCGGAATTCACGCAGTAGCGCAGGCCGGTGGGGGTCGGTCCATCCGGAAACACGTGGCCCAGGTGGGCATCGCAGTGGGCGCACTTGATCTCGGTGCGCACCATGCCGTGGCTGCGGTCCTCCAGCATCGTGATGGCGCCGGGCTTGGCCCCATCCCAGAAGCTGGGCCAGCCGGTGCCCGACTCAAACTTGGTGTCGGAGCTGAACAGCTCGCTGCCGCAGCACACGCAGCGGTACATCCCCTGGGCCTTGTTGTCCCAGTAGATGCCGGTGAAGGCCCGCTCGGTGCCCCCCATCCGGGCCACCTGGAACTGCTCCGGGGTGAGCCTTGCGCGCCAATACTCGGGATCGGCGGAGGGCTTGGCGGGCGGCAGTTGATCGCAGGCGAGCGGCTCGTCAGCCATGGCAGGGGGCGGTGCGCAGTGCCGCCAAATTAGGCAGCGTCTGCGGCGGCCGCGGGCAGCAGCTCCCGCACCATCGCCGCCAGGGAGGCCACCGCACCGGGTTGGCCCCGCAGGCTGCGCAGGTCATCGCGCATCCCCGCCAGGCGCTGGGGCTGGGCCAGCCAATCGGCCGCCTCCGCGGCGATCTCCGCGGGGCTGATCGTGCCGACCCGCTCCGGCACCACCGACCGGCCGGCGGAGATGTTGGGCCAAGCCAAAAAGCCGTGGTGCCGCATGCGCCAGGCGGTCATCGCCGCCCCCAGCAGCCAGCGCAGCACCGGCAGGCGGGCCAAGATCCCCAGGCCGCCATCCCAGGCCTGCATCACCTGCAGGTGCTGGGTGGGCACCAGCACGATCATCGGCACCCCAAGGGCCCCCAGTTCGGCGGTGTTGGCCCCCACGGTGGTGAGCGCCAGGGCGCACTGGCTGAGCACCCCATGGGCCGGTTGCTGCTCCACCAGCAGGATGCGCGTGCCGGCGGCGGTGCACAGCAGCGGGCCCTCAGGGCTGGTGTCGAGCCGCGCATCGGTGGGTGCGTAGTGGGCGGCAATGGGATTGGCGGGGCCGGCGTAGGCCAGCAGTTCCGGCACGGAGGTGGTGGGGGCCACCGGCAACAGGAAGCGGCAGCCGGGGCGCAGGGCCGCCAGCCGGTCGGCCGCCTCCAGCAGAAACGGCACACCCACCTGCAGCTTGGCCCGTTTGGAGCCGGGCATCAGGGCCACCCATTCGCCGCTGGGGAGGGGCCGCTCCGCCCGGGCCGCCTCCGACAGATCCGCCATCAGATCGCCCACCACCCGGCAACGGGAGCGCCAGCGGGGGGCAATCTGATCCGCCGCCGCCGGCCCCATGGCGGCGATGCGATCGTTCCAGCGGGGCCAGCGGGCCACCCATTCCGCATAGGTGAGGTGGCGGTAGCCAAGCCGCGCCGAGAGCAGCACCGTCCAGAACTGATCCCCGCCGAGGAACACCACCACCCCGCGGCGGGGCCAAGGGCCATGGCGGCGGGGCCGCAGCAGCAGCCACCAGAAGCGACGGGCCGGCAGGATCCGCTCAAACAGCTGCATGCGCTCCGCCACCTGGTGCTCGCTGCCGGTGGCGTTGGGGCAGGGCACCAGCACCAGCTGCAGGCCAATGGAGGCCTGGGGCTGCAGCGGCCGCAGGGGCAGATCGCGGTGCAGGCGCTGGGCCAACGGCCGCACCCAGGTGGCCAGCTCGCCGGGGCCGTTGCACACCAACACGATGGCGGCCTGCTCTGAAGGGGCGGCCTGCTCTGGGGCGGCGCTGCTGCGGGGGCCTTCAGGGTTCACGCTGACACCCAGGAAGAAGGCCCAATGGCGAGGCCGGAAATGCGGATGGCGAGACTTGAACTCGCAAGACCGAAGTCACACGCCCCTCAAACGTGCGTGTCTACCAATTCCACCACATCCGCGTGGACGGAGCCTGAGCACCGCCTGGGAACTATACCGGTCAGCCCCCCACGGCCCCAGCGGATCTCACGGATGCGGCAGGCCGTGGGGCGCACCGGTGAGCACTGATACAGTCCCACCGGCCTGCCCCGCCGGACCCGCCGGACCGCCACTGGATGCCCATCGGCAAACTGCTGATCGCCAACCGTGGCGAAATCGCCCTTCGCATCCTGCGCAGCTGCCGCGAACTGGGGATTCCCACCGTGGCCGTGTACAGCACGGTGGACCGCAACGCCCTGCACGTGCAATTGGCCGATGAGGCCGTGTGCATCGGCGATGCCCCGAGCAGCAAGAGCTACCTCAACATCCCCAACATCCTGGCGGCCGCCACCTCCCGCGGCGCCGACGCCATCCATCCGGGCTACGGCTTCCTGGCGGAGAACGACAAATTCGCCGAGATCTGCGGCGCCCACGGCATCACCTTTGTGGGGCCGTCGCCGGAATCCATCCGTTCGATGGGCGACAAATCCACCGCCAAGGCCACCATGCAGCAGGTGGGGGTGCCCACCATCCCCGGCAGCGAAGGCCTGCTGGAGAGCGTGGCGGAGGCCCGCAGCCTGGCGGAGTCGATGGGCTACCCGGTGATGATCAAGGCCACCGCCGGCGGCGGCGGGCGTGGCATGCGCCTGGTGCCCAGCGCCGATCAACTCGACAACCTGTTCAAAGCGGCCCAGGGGGAGGCGGAGGCGGCCTTCGGCAACCCGGGCCTCTACATGGAGAAGTTCATCGACCGGCCCCGCCACGTGGAGGTGCAGGTGCTGGCCGATCGCCACGGCAACGTGGTGCACGTGGGGGAGCGCGACTGCTCGATCCAGCGCCGCCACCAGAAACTGCTGGAGGAGGCCCCCAGCGTGGCGATCAACGCTGAGCTGCGCCGTCAGATGGGCGACGCCGCCGTGGCCGCCGCCCGCACCATCGGCTACGAGGGCGCCGGCACCGTGGAGTTCCTGGTGGACCGCAGCGGCAACTTCTATTTCATGGAGATGAACACCCGCATCCAGGTGGAGCACCCGGTCACCGAGATGGTGACGGGGGTGGATCTGATCGCCGAGCAGCTGCGCATCGCCGGGGGCGAACCGATCTCCGTGCGTCAGGAGGAGATCAAGCTGACGGGCCATGCCATCGAGGTGCGCATCAACGCCGAAGACCCCCGCCAAAACTTCCGGCCCGCCCCCGGCAAGATCACCGGTTGGCTGCCCCCCGGCGGCCCCGGGGTTCGCTTCGACAGCCACGTCTACACGGGCTACGAAATCCCCCCCTTCTACGACTCGCTGATCGGCAAGCTGATCGTCTGGGGCACCGACCGCGACCACGCCCTCAAGCGCTTGCGGCGGGCGCTGTCGGAGTGCGCCGTCACGGGGATTCCCACCACCATCGATTTCCACCTGCAGCTGCTGGATCGCCCTGAATTCCAGGCGGGCGATGTGCACACCAAATTCGTGGAGCAGGAGATGCTGCCCCCCGCCTGAGGCCTGGCTCCCATCAGGCCGGCAGCACGCTCAGGCGGAGCATCACCTGGCTGATCAGGCCCTGCTGGCCCACCAGCAGTTCCCGCAACAGGCTCACCAGCCCCACCCAGATCACCGGCGTCACGTCGACGCCGCCGATGGGCGCCACCAGGCGGCGCGTCAACGCCAGCAGGGGCTCGGTGGGGGCACCCACCAGGCGCCAGGGGCCCTGGCGCAGATCCACCTGGGGATACCAGGTGAGCACGATGCGGAACAGGAACAGCAGCGTCCAGGCCGCCAACGCCAACCCCAGCAGCAGGTGCAGCGGCGGCAGCAGCTGACGCAGCAGGGCCACGGTCTGCGGCGATAGCGCCTGTGGCGACAGCGCGGCTGAGCTGTCCGGTCCCGTCACAAAGCTCTAAGCAGCGATGGCGCGATCGTAGGAAGTCGGCTCCACTGCCTAGGATCGCGGGCGGATTCGTCCTTGCCATGACCCCCTCCCTCGCCAACTTCCTGAGCAGCCTCGTTTGGGGCGCGGTGATTGTGGTCATCCCCGTCACCGCCGCCGTGATCCTGATCAGCCAGAACGATCGGGTCGACCGCAAGCTCTGATGCCTGTGGCCGCCGGGCTGCGCCTCGACGGCCGGCCTAAAGTGGCTGGAAGTGCGGCCTGAAAAGGCTTTCGATCCGTGGTCAACGCCAGCCTGAATTGGGCCAGCATCGTGGGGATCGTGCTGGCCGTCGGCGGTGCGCTGCTCTACTTCATGCGCAGCTTCAAGCCCGCCCTGGCCCGCGACTACGACGTGTTCTTCGCCGCCGTGGGCCTGCTCTGCGGCGGCATTTTGTTTTTCCAGGGCTGGCGCCTGGATCCAATCCTGCAGTTCGGCCAATTTCTGTTGGCCGGCACCACGGTGTTTTTCGCCTACGAGAGCGTGCGGCTGCGGGGGGTGACCACCGAACAGGCCAGGCGCTCCTCCTACTTCGACGACGACGAACCGCCCACCCGGCCCCGCATGGGGGGTGGCCGCGACTGGGGCGACGACGTCGACCGCTTCGATGAGCCCCAACCGCTGCGGCGCCGCATCCGCTCCCGCGAAGAGGGCTACGGCGGCGGCGACGAGGAGGACTTCTACCGCCCCCGCCGGCCGGCGGCCCGGGCCGCCATCCCGGAGCGGGCCGCCTCCCGCGACGACTGGGATGCGCAACGCAGCCGCGGCGAACGGGGAGCTGAACGCGGAGCCGAGCGGGGACCCGCCGATCGCAGCGCCGACCGTGGTCCCGCCGCCGGCAGCCGTTACCGGGCTGGGGGGCCGAGCCCAGCCGCCAGCCAGGATTTCGGAGCCCGCCGCCAGGGCCGTGAGGAGCAGCGCCGCGGCAGCCGCCCCGGTGCCCCCGGCGATGGCATGCCCCGATCCAGCCGCCGCCCCGCCGCCCCCGGCGGCGAACCGATCGCCCAGGCCGGCACCGCCGGGGTGCCCCAGGGTTCCCCCTACCGCGCCAGCGGCATCCCCACCCCCGCCGCCGGCGAGGCCTCCGATGCCGGCGTGAGCGACGCCGAGTTCCGCCCGGTGCCGCCAGCCCCCCGCAACGAAGGCCCGGGCCCGCGGGACAACAGCTCGCGCTTCGACGACTGATCCGCAGCCTCAGCCTGCTGCTGCTGGCCACCGGCCTGGGGGGGTGCACCCTGCTGCCCTGGCGACGCCAGCCGGCACCACCCCTGGGGCTGGGCAGCGAAACGCGCCAACAACCCGCCCTCAGCGGTGATGGGCGCCTGCTGGCCTCGCTGGTGGAACGGGGCGGCCGCACAACGGTGCTGCTGCAGGAGCGCAGCAGCGGGCGGGTGCTGCCCCTGCGCCACCTGCGCGACCACCAACCCCACAGTTCCCCGGCCCTGAGCTGGAACGGCCGCTACCTGGCCCTGCTGGTGCAGCAGGGGGGCCGGCGGCAGGCCGTGATCGAAGACCGGGCCACCGGGCGGCTGCAGCCGCTGTTTCTGCCCATGGGCCTGGAGCCCCGCCGCCTCAGCCTGGCGCCCGATGGCCAGCGCCTGGCCCTGGAGGTGATCGCTGGCGGCAGCCAGCGGGTGGAGCTGTTCGACCTCAGCGGCCTGCTCGAACCCGACCTGGCCCCGGGCCAGCGCCAGAGCGGCGGCGGCGAAGGGGCGCTGCAGCCATGAGCCACCGCAAGCCCCTGCTGGCCGGCGGCCTGCTGCTCACCCTGCTGCTGCAGGGCTGCCAGGGGGGCCTGCGGCCGTTGCCCAACCTCAACCAACAGCTGGCCCGCCTGGGCAGCGGCCAGAGCCCCAGCCTGGGCAGCGGCTGGCTGGCCTTGATCGCCAGCCGCGATGGCGGCCGCCCCCAGGTGCAGCTGATCGACGCCCAGCGGCAACTGCCGGTTCCCCTGCCGGGGCTCAACCGGGCCGACAGCCTGCCGATTCAGGTGAGCGTGGATGCCCGCGGCGAGCACCTGGCGGTGGTGCGCCAGCGCGACGACCGCACGGAGCTGGTGCTCTACCGGCGCTCCCTGATGGCCGTGCAGCCCCTGGTGATCGAACCGGCCGGCGTGCCGCGCCAGGTGAGCCT
>JBEBCX010000030.1:0-13331 GCA_041157425.1 Cyanobacteriota bacterium
TCCGCCAGGGGCACCTGCTCCCAGCCCGGCAGGTTGATGCACACGCGCGCCACGCGGCCGGCCGCATCCATGGGCCCCGGCAGCCCCACCCCCACCAGCGGCGCCAACCGATCGGGATCCAGCTGCTGCACCGCCTCCACAATCGCCATCACCACCCCGCCGGGCATGGCCGGTTGGGGGGTGGGCACCTGCAGCTCCGCCAGCAGCGCACCGCTGTCGCTGAAGCGCCCCAGCTTGATGGCCGTGCCCCCCAGATCGATGCCGATCAGCTGGCCCATGGCTCGCCCGCTCTGCCCTGCACCCTAAAAGCGCAAAAACATTTGGATCAGGCTCTGCCAGCGGCCCTCCGTGTCGATCGAACCCTGAACCCCCACGCGGTCGCTGGCCTGGTAGCGCAGGTTGAACTGGGGCGGCAGGTCGCTGCGGTCGGGCGCCGCCAGCACCGAAAAGTTGAAGCGCTCGGAGAGGTCGAGGCCAATCTCCGCACCGAGGGCCAGCTTGGAAGGCAGCTGGTTGGAGGTGCTGGAGCCGGGGGCCACGTCGGGCACCACGAAGTAGGCCGGGTAGAGGGCGAAGGAGAGCCGATCGCCAAACAACTCATTGGCGCTGCCCAGCACCGGGGTGAGCAGCGATTGGCCCAACACCGTGGCCAGGGCGGCGCTGGCGTTGGCCCCCAGCAGGCCCACCAGCGAGTTGCCACCGATCAGGGCCAACAGCCGCTCCTTGGGCAGCGGCGGCGTGCTGGTGAGCGTGATGTTCTCCATCAGCCGGTCGGCCGGGCCCGTGGCCTGCAACTTCACCTTCACCAACCGCAGCTGCTCCAGGGAGCGGGTGGGGCCCTGGGTGGCGTTGTTCCAGTCGTAAATGGTGGAGGTGCTGAGCGTGGCACCACTGGGGGTCGCCCCCGCTGGACTGTCGGCCACGCTGGTGCGCAGGGCGATGTCCACGTAGGGGATCAGCCCCAGGCTGGGGGTGAACACCGCCACGTTGGGGGCATCGGGGTCGAGCCGGAAGGGGGTGATGAACAGCCCCAGCTGACCCTTGAGCAGACGCACCACGCCGCTGATGCGGATGTCGGGATCCAGCGGCCCGCGCAGGGTGAGCACCCCGGCGGTGTTGAAGTTGAGCACGTTGGGCACGGCGATGCGCAGGTTGGGGCCAAGCCGCAGCCGCAACCCATTGAGCTGCACCGATGACAACTTCGGCAGGTAACGGCGCAGGTCCTGGCTGGCGGCGCTCTCCAGCTGCTGACCCATCACCAGCAGCGGCTCGCGGAAATCCCAATCGGCCTCCGCCAGTTGCCTGAGGCTCACCGGCCGGGTGGGGGCGGCGGGGGTGGCCAGGCCGCTGGGGTTGATGTCGATGCTGCCGCGGCTGAGCTGCAGCTCCCCCCCCAACTCCGGCCGCCGCAGGGAGCCCCCCACCAGCACCTCGCCATCCACCTGGGTCTGCAGCCGTGGCGCCGTGATCGGCACCGTTTTGAGGGAGAGCTTGAGCTGCCGCGGCGACTGGGGCACCGACGTCACCAGCCCCAGGTGGCCGCTGCCGCTGATCTGGCCCGACGCACCGACGCGGGCACTGAGCTGCTGCACCTCCAGCTCGGTGAAGTCGAACAGCACCACGGCGTCCAGGTCGCGCAGCAGCTGTCCCGCCAGCAGCAGCTCCCCCTCGCGGAAGCGCAGGAATCCGTTGGCCACCGGCGCCAGCCGGGAGCCCCGCACCAACAGCTGCAGATCGGCGCTGCCCCGTCGCCACTCCAGCCCCGGGCCACCCAGCACGGAGAGGAAGCGCAGCCCATCGCCGCGGCTGGACACCCGCAGCTCCAGCCCCTCGGCGGCGGCCTGCAGCGGAATCACCCCCCGGAGGTCAACGCTGTTGCTGGCGCCGCCGCTGCGCAGGGCCCAATCCAGTTGCAGCCGGTTGTTCTCCAGGGCGATGCGGCCGCGGTCGAGCTGCAGCGGGCGGTCCTGCAGGCCGGCATCCTGCAGGGCCAGCTCCAGCTCCAGTTGTGGCGGCCGCCGCCGCCCGGGCAGGCCGTAACGCCCCTGCAACGAGAGCGACCCGCGCAACCCCTCCGGTACGGGCGCCAGCAGGCCCATCAGTGCCAGGGGCAGGTATTGGATGCTGAAGGTGCCGCTGCGGTTGAGCGGCCCCTGCAGCCGCACCAGCACCGGTTCTTTGCTGAGGGCCAGGTCGCGGTCATCGCCCCGCAGCCACAGGTGGCCGCGGCTGCGCAGGTCGATGAACAGCTGGTCGGAGCGGCTGCCCACCAGGGTGAGGTCGGCATCGAGCACCGCCTCCAGATCCGCCGGGTTAAGGCGCACCTCCTGGTCTGCATCGGCGGCGGCGGCAGCGGCCGGGCTGCTGGAGCGGCCCTGGGCCGTGATGGCGGCGCGGGCCTGGCGCAGCTCCGCCAGCTGGCGGGTGAGATCGAGCCCGAGGGTGCCGGTGTCGAGCAGGCCGAGGTCGGCGGCACGGCCGCTGGCGGGGCTGATGGCCCCGTTCCACAGGGGCCACGCCGCCAAGAGCTGCCGCAGGGCTGTCCCCCCCAGCCGCCGCGCCTCGAAACGGGTCCACAGGGCTCCGCCCGGTTCGGTGCGGGCGCGGAACCCCACCGCCGTCTGGCGGCCATCAGCCCAGCGGCCGCGCAGCTCCAGGCGACGCCCCCGCAGGCTGCCGCTGGCGCTGAGGCTGCGGCCATACACCCCCAACACCTGCGGGCCGGCGATGCGCACGCTGCCGGCCATGGCCAGGGGCTGAAGCTCCAGTTGGCCGGCGCCGCTGAGGCCCCCCTGCAAGGGGCGGAACACCTGGCGGGGCCCCAGGGCCAGCTGCAGGCCCGCCAGGGGGAAGGCCCCAGCGCTCCAGCGGTAACGGCGCGGGCTGCCGTTGATCTGCAGGCTGCCGCCGCCGCGCTGCAGCCGTGCCTCGGTGGGGAAGCCGCGCCGGTCCAGGCGCGCCTGCAGCAGCCCCGCTGGGGCCGGTGCCAGGGGTTGCATGCGCAGGCGTGCATCGGCCCCGAGGGCGCCGCGCAGGTCGCCGCTCCAGGATTCCCGCAACCACAGGGGGCCCGCCCCCGGATCGCGCACCAGCAGCTGCAGATCGGAGCGCAGGCGCTGCAGGGGCCCCTGCAGCACGCCCCAGGCATCGAGCTCGCCGCGCAGGCGCGTGCCCACCAGCGCACTGAGGCGGTCCAGGGGAAAACGGCGCAGGTCGAAACGCAACTGCAGCGGGGCGTCCCGGGGGCCCAGGGGAAGCCGGCCGCTGGCGCTGAGCCGATCGGCCTCCAGGCTCTGGAGCTCCAGCTGACCGGGCCGCCACAGCAGCCGCGCCAGCACATCCCCCACCAGGGGATTGCGGCGTTGGCGCACATCCAACTGCAGCCGCAGCTGGCTCCAGGGGCCCTGCTGCTGCAACTGGGCCTGCAGGGCGGGGCGGGGCCCCAGCAGCGGCGCCAGCTGGGGGGGCAAACCACGCTGCAGCTGCAGGCTCTGGCTGCGCAGATCCAGGCGCGGCCACAGGGCACCGCTGGCCTGCAGCACCGCCTCGCGGTGGCGCAACTGCAGGCTCGGCACCAGCACCCGCAGGCTCGGCCTGGAGCGCAGGGCCACGCGGGCCTGGAGCTGCAGTCCGTTGAGGCTGGCCTGCAGGCTCAGATCCGGCTGGCGCCAGGGTCCCGCCAACCGCGCCAGCAGCCGCTCGCGCCCCTTCACAGGGCTGGCTTGCAGCTGCAGCTGCAGCCAACCGCCAGGGGTGGTGCGGCGGGCCACCAGTTGCAGCTGGCCCGCGAGGCGGCCGCGCCAATCCCCCAGGCGAAGGGGGGTGGGCTGCAGGGCCAAGCCCTCCGCCGTGCAGCGCAGGGCCAGGGGGTCACCGCTGAGGGGTTGGGGCAACCCGGGGAGCCGCCAACGCCACCCCTCCAGCGTCAGGCCACCGCGGCAGCCGTTGCCGGCGGGGCGACGCTGCAACGCCAGGCTCCCCTGAAGACGCCCCTCCACCCGCCCGACCAACTGCTGCTGGAGGCCACGGGGCAACAGAGCCAGGGCGGGCTGCAGCGGCAGTTGGCGCGGCTGCAGCTGCAACTCCAGGCTGCGCTGGCGCCACTGCAGGCGACCGCCGAAGCCCAGCTGGCCGCCGCCGGCGGGGTTGAGGCGGCCGCTCCAGGCGATCTGCCGCCGCCACAGCTGCAGCTCACTGCTGGCCTCTAAACGCAGCGCCAGGGCCCTCGGGCCGCTGGGGGATTCGGTGATCAGACGCACCCGAGCAGGGTCCGCCAGGCGGATGCGCAACCCCAGCCGCGGTGGCCGCGGCGGCGCCTTCTGCGGGGGGAACTCCCAGAAGCTGCCGCGCCGGTTGGCCCGCAGCAACGCCTCCGGCCGCTGCAGATCCAGCTCCAGCACCAGGGCCCGCTGCCAGAGGCTGCGCAGCGGATCCACCCCCAGCGCCAGCCCCTGGGCCTCCACGGTGGACGGGTTGTCGGCACCCGGCAGAAAGCGGCTCGGCCCCACCTGGAATCCAAGGCCCAACGGCTTGAGTCCCCGGTAAGGCCCCAGCTGCAGGGGGTGCCCCATGATCCGCCCCAGCTGCCGCTCCAGGCGCGGGCGCTGCTGGCTGTAGGTCTGGGCGGCCAGGCGGTCGAGCACCAGCCAACCAGCCCCCAGGCCGGCGGCCACACCAACCCCGGCCAACAGCGCCACCGGCTGGGGGACGCCCCCTGGGCGACCGGAGCGGCGACGCGGTCGGAGGCTCGGGCGGCCCGTGGGTCTCAGCGGCTGAGCAGGCCGCAATATAAAGGTGTTCTCCGGTCTCGCCGATCCCCCATGCGTGCTGATCCGCTGCTGCTCACCGCCGGCGAGTGGCTGGGCATTGCCGGGGGGGTGTTGCTGCTGCTCACCGTGGTGGGCTTCGTGGCCCGCTGGGGCATCCGCTTCCGCCTGGTGGGCGTCACCAGCTTCACGGTGCTGCTGTCGCTCTCCTGCCTGGCCTTCGCCGTGAGCTACGCGCCCCGCATCCTGGTGGAGGGGGCGGTGAGCGTGCCGGTGGTGTTCGACAACGGCGCCGATCTGGTGGTGGCGGCCGCCCCGGCCGACATGGCCCCCGCCAGCTACGGCCCCAGCGTGGAGCAGGTGGCCCGCAACCTGCGGGGCAGCGGCCGCAATGCCAGCACCGTGGAGGTGCGGTTGCGGCGGGTGGAGCCCAGCGCCGGCGGCACCGACCGGCCGGTGATCCTGGCGGCGGCCCGCCGCAACCTGGCCGATGGCCAGGTCACCCTGCTGCCCTGAGTGCCGGAGCGCTCCCCCTTTCCGTTGCCCCGCCAGTTCCAGCGGGAGCAGGCCCAGCTGCAGCAGCACGGTGTCGCCAGCTGGGGCCAGCTGGCGGCCCTCAGCGATGGCGAGCTGCGCCAACTGGCCAGCCGCGGCGGCGCCCTGGAGCGCCAGCTGCGCAAGCTGCGGGGCCAGGCGCAGCTGGTGAGCGAGCTGGAGCTGGAACCCCATGAGGCCGCCCTGCTGCTCTACGCCGGCATCGCCAGCAGCCAGGGGCTGGCGGCCGCCTCACCGCAGCAGCTGCTCACCCAGCTGGGGCGGCTGGAGCGCTCCCTGCTGGGCATGGCCCCGGCCCGGGTGGATGCGGCCACCGTGCGCCGCTGGATCCAGCGGGCCCAGGCCCGCAACGCACCCCCGGGGGGCTCCGGTCGCTCGGCGAACTGACCCCCACCCCCAGGCAGCCGCAATCCACAACACTGGAATGGAGCCATGGCCCCCCTGCACGTGCACACCCCCCTCCCCCGGCTGATGCCGGCGCTGGGTGCCGCACTGCTCGCCCTCACGCCGGTGGCGGCCCTGGCCAATTCACCGCTGCTGGATTCGGTGAAGCGCAACCCGCAGCGGGCGCGCGACATCTGTACCGAACTCAAGGCCCTCAACGCCCAGGGCATCTCCTACACATCCGCGCAGGCGGTGGCCCAGGTGGGCGCCCGCCAGGGGCTGAACAACACCGACGCCGAAATCCTGTCCACCTATGTGGTGGGGCTCTATTGCCCCGACGTGCGCTGAGGTGAGCGCCGGCGTGAACGCCGCAGCAGCCCCCGGCGGGCGCGATGCCTGGCTGGAGCTCCCCGACGGCGTGCGCCTGGTGAGCCGCCTCTGGACGCCGGCAGGCGAAGGGCCCTGGCCGGTGTTGCTGATGCGCCAGCCCTACGGGCGCGCCATCGCCTCCACGGTGACCTACGCCCACCCCCACTGGTACGCAAGCCACGGCTACGCCGTGGTGGTGCAGGACGTGCGCGGCCGCGGCGATTCCGGCGGCGAGTTCGGCGGCTTCGCCCAGGAGGCTGAGGATGGCTCCCGCACCCTGGCGTGGGTGCGTCAGCAACCCTGGTGCAACGGCCGCATCGGCAGCTACGGCTTCTCCTACCAGGGGCTGACCCAACTGCTGCTGGCTGACCCGGAGCAGCTGCCCGATGCCCTGGCCCCGGCCCTGTGCGGCCTCGACGAACGGCACCACTGGGCCTGCAGCGGCGGTGCCCCCTGGTGGGCCCTGGGGCTGGCCTGGGGGCTGCAGCTGGCGGCCCAGGGCTGCCGGCGACGCGGCGACGAAGGGGCCTGGCGGGCCATCCGCAGCAGCCTCAGCAGCGGCGCTTTCCTGGAGGACGGGCTGGAGCTGCTGCGCCGCCACGACCCCACGGGCATGGGACTGGGTTGGCTGGAGGGCGACCCCTCCCGCCCCGAGCTGTGGCTGCGCCATGAGCCACCGGAGGCGCTCTGGCGCCGGCCGATGCTGCTGATCGGCGGCTGGTACGACCCCCACCTGGCGGGGGTGCTCGAGCTGTGGGAACGGGCCACAGCGGCGGGGGGCAGCCCGCTGCTGCGCATCGGAGCCTGGAGCCACCTGCAGTGGCAGGGGGGCATCGATGCCCTGCAGCTGGACTTTTTCAACCAGCACCTCAAGGGGCCAACGCCAACCCCAGAGCCCAGCCCCGCAGCCAGCACACCGGCCATCCAGCTGCAGGCCATCCCCGGCGGCCAGTGGCAGAGCCGCAACCCCCGGCAGAGCTCCGGCCAGCGCTGGCGACTGGTCAGCACTGGCCTGGCGGCGGTGGACAGCCAAGAGGGGCGTCTGCTGGAGCTCGGCAGCGCCCCAGAACCGGGCACCTCCGGGCCGGGAATGGTGCTGCTGGTGCACGACCCCTGGCGCCCCCTGCCCGGCCGCGGCGGCCCCCTGGGGCTTGATGCCGGCGCCGTGGAGCGGGGCGACCTCGACCAACGGGCCGATGTGGCCTGCTTCAACGGCGCCGCCGCCACGGCACCGCTGGAGCTGCTGGGCCAACCGCAGCTGGAGATCACGGCGGCGGCGGATCAGCCCGGCTTCGACCTCTGCGCCGCCCTATCGGTGCTGCGGCCCGACGGCAGCGTGCTGCAGGTGAGCACCGGTGTGGCCCGCTTCCTGGGGGAGGGCTGCCAGGGGCAAAGGCGGCGGCTGGTGGCGCTGCAACCGGTGCTGCTCCAGCTGCAACCCGGGGAGCGGGTGCGGCTGTCGCTGGGGCTGGCGGCCTGGCCGCAGATCGCCGTCAACCCCGGCGATGGCTCCCGGCCCCTGGGGGGCAGCGGCCCCCAGCACCGCACCATCACCGTGGCGCTTGAGCTGGAGGGCGCGGAGCTGAGCATGCAGCCGATGGTTGGGGCAAACTGAGGCCCGCTCGCCCCGCCCCCTGATGCTGCGCCCGGCCCGACCCGCCGCCCTCGGCCTGCTGGCCGCCACCGTGCTGACCAGCGTGCTGAGCACAGGCCTGGCCGCCCTGCAGCCCGCCGTGGTGCAAGCCCAACCCGCCGGCGCGGGCCCAACGGCCGCCAAGCCGGCCCTCAGCACCGAGCAGGCCCGCGCCGCCGCCGTGCGCATCCTGGAGGCGATCAAATCCGGCGATGCCAACGCCCGCTTCGCCCAGTTCTCCGATCAGCTGAAGGCGGTGAGCAGTCCGTCGATGGTGGCCGCCACCATGCGGAGCCAACCGAAGGTGATCAGCTACCAGCTGCTGAGCGTGCGCAGCGGCCTCACCAACAGCACCGTGGAGGCCGAGATCCGCACGGCCCTGGGCAACCGCGTGCTGTTCATCGTGATCAACGGCAAGGGGCAGATCGAGCGTTACTACGTCGACCGGGCCGACGACCCCACCAGCAAGGTGGCCCTGCAGTTTGTGCAGGCCATCAGCACCGGCAACTTCATCACCGCCCACAGCTTCCTGAGCCCCAGCTTCCAGAAGGAGATCAGCCCCGCCTCCCTGCAGGCCAAATGGCTCGGCCTGCAGCGCGAAACCGGCACCTTCGTGAAAGTCGGCCGGGCCGTGGAAGCCGAGAGCACCCCGGACATGCGGCTGGTGCTAGTGAACGTGACATTCAACCGCCTCAGCGACAACCTCTACGTGATCCTCGACAGCTCCAACGAGATCATCGGGGTGGATTTCCCGGAGAACCCGGCGGGCCCCGCTCCGGTTCCGTAGGGCGTTGCTGGCAGAAGCCCGGGGGAGCAAGAAAACCGGCGTAAGCTCCCAGCCACGCTTCTGCGCTCAAACCTGTGCTGGCTCAGCTCGACTGGATGGTGGACGATGCCCAGCGCCTGGCGGAGTGCCGGCACGACCACCCCTTCGCGGTGCTGGGCCCCCAACCGCTGGAGAACGGCCAGTGGGTGGTGCGGGTGTGGATGCCCGAGGCGGAACGGGTTGAGCTGATGGTGGGGGGCACGGCCCAGCCCATGGCCACCCCCCACCACCCCTGGATTTTCGAAGCCCAGGTGCCGAGCGACCCCGGCAGCGGTTACCAGGTGCACGTGCTGCGGGGCGGCATCGAGCACGTGGCCCACGACCCCTGGGCCTTCCGTGAGGAATGGATGGGCGAACTGGATCGCCACCTGTTCGCCGAGGGCAACCACCACCACATCTGGGAACGGATGGGCGCCCATGTGGTGACCCGCAACGGCGTCTCCGGGGTGATGTTCTGCCTGTGGGCCCCCAATGCCCGCAGCGTGTCGGTGCTGGGCAACTTCAACAGCTGGGATGGGCGCCACCACCCGATGCAATCGCGGCTGGGGGGCTGCTGGGAGCTGTTTGTGCCGGGACTCAAGGCCGGTGAGATCTACAAATACGAAGTGCGCACCCAGGCGGGGCACTGCTATCAGAAGGCCGACCCCTACGGCTTCCGCCACGAGGTGCGCCCCAACCACGGTTCGGTGGTGGAACCGCTGGCGGGCTACACCTGGGGCGACGGCGCCTGGATGCAGGAGCGCGACAGCCGCAACCCGCTCGA
Organism: Cyanobacteriota bacterium; assembly: GCA_041157425.1. Taxonomy (GTDB): domain Bacteria; phylum Cyanobacteriota; class Cyanobacteriia; order PCC-6307; family Cyanobiaceae; genus Vulcanococcus. Next base: position 9,297 of record JBEBCX010000030.1, read on the forward strand.
CCAGCCGATCGCGGTGTACGAGATGCACCTGGGCAGCTGGATGCACGCCAGCGCCGATCAGCCCTACATCGAGGCCGACGGCACCCCCCGCCCGCCGGTGCCCGCCGCCGACCTCAAGCCCGGCGCCCGGCTGCTCACCTACCCGGAGCTGGCGGATCGGGTGATCCCCTACGTGAAGGCCCGCGGCTTCACCCACATCGAGCTGATGCCCCTCTCGGAGCACCCCTTCGATGGCTCCTGGGGTTATCAGGTGACGGGCTGGTACGCCCCCACCAGCCGCTTCGGCCAGCCCGATGAATTCCGGGCCTTCGTGGATCGCTGCCACGCCGAGGGCATCGGCGTGATCCTCGACTGGGTGCCAGGCCACTTCCCCAAGGACGCCCACGGCCTGGCCTTCTTCGACGGCCAGCACCTCTACGAGCACGCCGACCCGCGCATCGGCGAGCACAAGGAGTGGGGCGGTGGCGAACCTGGTGTTCTGGTTCGAGCAGTTCCACATCGACGGCATCCGTGTGGATGCGGTGGCCTCGATGCTCTACCGCGATTACCTGCGCCCCGACGGCGAGTGGATCCCCAACGAGCACGGCGGCCGCGAGAACACCGAAGCGGTGCAGTTCCTGCAGCAGGCCAACCACGTGCTGTTCCAGCACTTCCCGGGGGCCCTCTCGATTGCGGAGGAGTCCACCACCTGGCCGATGGTGACCAAACCCACCGACATGGGGGGCCTGGGGTTCAACCTCAAATGGAACATGGGCTGGATGCACGACATGCTCGATTACTTCGAGCTGGATCCGTGGTTCCGCCAGTTCCACCAGAACAACTGCATGGCAAGAGCAACCTGCTGCACAAGATGCCGGGCGACGACTGGCAGAAGTTCGCCAACGTGCGCGCCCTGCTGGCCTACATGTGGACCCACCCGGGCAAGAAGACCATCTTCATGGGGATGGAATTCGGCCAACGGGCCGAATGGAACGTCTGGGGTGATCTGCAGTGGGATCTGCTGCAGCACGAACCGCACCAGGGCGTGCAGCGGCTGGTGGACGACCTCAACGCCTTCTACAAAGCCGAGCCGGCCCTCTGGCGCGACGACTTCGACCAATACGGCTTCCAGTGGATCGATTGCAACGACAACCGCCACTCCGTGATCAGCTTCATGCGCCGGGAGAGCACCACCGGCCGGTGGCTGGTGGTGGTGGCCAACTTCACCCCCCAGAGCCACTCCCACTACCGCATCGGCGTGCCGGTGAGCGGCTTCTACTCCGAGGTGTTCAACACCGATGCGGAGCGCTACGGCGGCAGCAACCTGGGCAACCTGGGGGGCAAATTCACCGATGAATGGGGCATCCACGGGTACGAGCACTCGCTCGACCTCTGCCTGCCGCCCCTCTCGGTGCTGGTGTTCCAGCGCGACGACAAGCGCAGCCAGGAGCCGCTGTGTGACGAAACCGCAGCTGCGGGCCTGCCCCTCGGGTAGGTTCGCGCTTCGTGTTTTCGTCGCCCATGACCGCCAACGCCCCACTGCTGCTGCGCGCCGCCCGAGGTGAGCAGGTGGAGCGTCCGCCGGTGTGGATGATGCGCCAGGCCGGCCGCTACATGAAGGTGTACCGCGACCTGCGGGACCGCCACCCCGGCTTCCGGGAGCGCTCCGAAAACCCAGATCTCTCCTACGAGATCTCGATGCAACCCTTCCACGCCTTCAAGCCCGACGGCGTGATCCTGTTCTCCGACATCCTCACGCCGCTGCCCGGCATGGGGATCGATTTCGACATCGTGGAGAGCAAGGGGCCCCTGATCCAGGACCCCATCCGCACCATGGCCCAGGTGGAGGCGCTGCGCCCCCTGCAACCGGCTGAATCGATGCCCTTCGTGGGTGAGGTGCTCACCCGCCTGCGCCAGTCCGTGGGCAATGAGGCCGCCGTGCTGGGCTTCGTGGGGGCCCCCTGGACCCTGGCGGCCTACGTGGTGGAGGGCAAGAGCTCCAAGAACTACGCCGTGATCAAGGCGATGGCGTTCCAGGAGCCGCAGCTGCTGCACCGCCTGCTCGACCACTTCGCCGAATCGATCGCCGCCTACCTGCGCTACCAGATCGATTCCGGTGCCCAGGTGGTGCAGATGTTCGATTCCTGGGCCGGCCAGCTCAGCCCCATGGATTACGACACCTTCGCCGCCCCGTACCAAAAGAAGGTGGTGGACCTGGTGAAGCAGACCCACCCCGACACCCCCTTCATCCTCTACATCTCCGGCAGCGCTGGGGTGATCGAGCGCATGGCCCGCACCGGCGTGGACATCGTGTCGCTGGACTGGACCGTGGACATGGCCGAGGGTCTGGCCCGCCTGCCCGAGCACGTGGGTGTGCAGGGCAACGTGGACCCCGGCCTGCTGTTCGGCACCCCCGAGGCGATCCGCGCCCGCATCGACGACACCGTGCGCAAGGCCCGCGGCCGCAAGCACATCCTCAACCTGGGCCACGGCATCCTGCCGGGCACCCCAGAGGAGAACGGCGCCGCCTTCTTTGAGGCCGGCAAGTCGGTGATGGACCGCATCGGAGCGGTGGCTTGAGCCCCGAGGCTCCGCCCACGGCCGCTGGCCGGCCCGCCCGCATCCTGATCACCGGGGCCAGCGGCTGCGTGGGCCAGCACATCGCGGACCTGCTCTACCGCGAAACCGATGCCCAGCTGCTGCTGTGGCTGCGGGATCCGGAGAAGCTCACCGCCGTGCCCCGCCAGGATCCGCGCATCACCCTGCTGGTGGGTGACCTGCGCGATGTGGAGCCCCACCGGGCCCAGATCGCCTCGGCCACGCGCATCATCCACACCGCCACCGCCTGGGGCGACCCGGAGCGGGCCCTGCAGGTGAACGTGGTGGCCGTGAAGGCCATGCTGGCCGCTACCGATCCGGCGGTGCTGGAGCAGGTGGTGTACTTCTCCACCGCCAGCATCCTGGATCGCCAGCTGCAGCTGCTGCCGGAGGCCATGGCCTACGGCACCGAATACATCCAAACCAAGGCCCAGTGCCTGCAGCAACTGGAGCAGCACCCCCTGGCGGAGCGGATCGTGGCGGTGTTCCCCACCCTGGTGTTCGGCGGCCGGGTCGACGGCAGCGGCCCCTTCCCCACCAGCTACCTCACCGCCGGCCTGCGGGAGGGCGCCCGCTGGCTGTGGCTGGCCAAATGGCTGCGCACCGACGCCTCCTTCCACTTCATCCACGCCGCCGACATCGCCCGGGTGTGCGCCCACCTGGCCACCACCCCCCAACGGCCCAACCCCGAAGCCGGCCAGGGCAAGGTGCGGCGGCTGGTGCTGGGGCAGCCGGCCGTCACCGTGAACCAAACGGTGCGCAGCCTCTGCCGCTGGCGCCGCGGCTGGTACCCCCCCGTGGGGGTGGATCTAAGCGGCTGGCTGATCGAGGGCTTGATCAAGCTGCTGCGCATCGACGTCAACGCCTGGGACCGCTTCTCGATCCGCCAACGCCATTTCGTGCACGAGCCGATCAGCCCGCCGGAGCGCTTCGGCATGGTCAGCCACGCCCCCACCCTGGAGGCCGTGTTCGCCGACGCCGGCCTGCCCCGCTGAACGGGCACCCGCCGGGGTGACAAATGTTGCAAACCTCTGCAGCATCAGCGTCAGAGGGCGCACTCGCCTTCTAACTTGACCGGGTTGCACGAGCTCCAATGCGCCGTCTTCTCTCTCTGATTGCCCTTTGCCTGGCGCTGGTGCTGGGTGCCGCCCCCAGCTTTGCCGCTGATGCCGACCACGGCGCACAGATCTTCTCCGCCAACTGCGCGGCTTGCCACATGGGCGGCGGCAACGTGGTGAACGCCGAGCGCACCCTCAAGAAGGACGCCCTCGAGTCGTACCTGGCCAACTACAGCGCCGGCCATGAAGAGGCCATCCAGTACCAGGTGACCAACGGCAAGAACGCCATGCCCGCCTTCGGCGGCAAGCTGAGCGCCGGTGACATCGCCGATGTGGCCGCCTACGTGGAGTCGATGAGCCAGAAGGGCTGGGCCTGATTCCCCATCGCGCTGAAGCGCCC
>JBEBCX010000031.1:0-16919 GCA_041157425.1 Cyanobacteriota bacterium
CGCCGGCCCCGGTGCGCCCCCCCACCAGCGTGGAGGTGGACGGCCAGACCGTGCCGGTGGCCATGGTGCGTTCGGCGGCGGTGCAGAGCCTGCCGCAGCACCCCCACATCTTCAGCTGGTGGCTGCTGCTCTGCCTGGGGGGCCTGCTGCTGCTGCCCTTCCCCGTGCTGTTCTGGCCGCTGCAGGTGGTGGCCCTGGGGGGCTGGATCCTGCTGGGCTCCCGCAAGCAGCACCGGCTGGTGCTGGTGCTGCGGGATGGCCGTGCCCTGCGCCACAGCTTCGCCAACCGCCGCACGGCCCTGGCCCACCGCAATGGCATCCGCAAGGCCATCGGCCAGGGGGCAGACGCCCCGTGACGCGCCTGCTGCCCGAGGGGGCGAGCCTCAGCTTCGAGGGCCTGGACCAACCGCTGCAGATCCTGCGGGCCCTGGGGGGCGGCACCCAGGGGGAGGTGTATGCCGTGCGCTGCGGGGCGGAGGAGCTGGCCCTGAAGTGGTACCTGCCCGCCTGCCTGGAGCGGGACCCCCAGCTGCCGCGCCGGCTGCGGCAGAGCATTGCCCTGGGGGCCCCCAGCGAGGCCTTTCTCTGGCCACTGGCGCTGCTGGAGCCCACGGCCGAAAGCCGGCCGCTGATCCGCCACCCCAGGGCCGGCTTCGGCTACCTGATGGCCCTGCGCCCCACGGGCTTCGTGGGGGCCCAACGCCACGCCGGCGGCGACCTGGAGATCAGCCTGCAGAACGTGCTGCGGGCCGGTTTCCACCTGGCGGATGGTTTCCACCAGTTGCACCTCAAGGGGCTCTGTTACAAGGACATCTCCCTGGGCAACCTGTTCCTGGAGCCCGGCAGCGGCCGGGTGCTGATCTGCGACAACGACAACGTCGACATCGACGGGCAGGGGGGCGGCTCCGTGCTCGGCACCCCCGGCTTCATGGCGCCGGAGGTGCTGCTGGGGCAGGCGAAACCCTGCGCCAGCAGCGACCAGTTCTCCCTGGCGGTGCTGCTGTTCCGGCTGCTCACCCGCCACGACCCCTTCCGCGGCCAACGGGAGCTGGCGATCCGCTGCCTCGATGAACCCGCCCGCCGGCGCCTCTACGGCGAGGAAGCGCTGTTCATCTTTAACCCCGACGACCCCAGCAACCGCCCCGACCCCGAGGAGCATGCGGCGGCGCTGGTGACCTGGCCGATCTACCCGCGGGCGCTGCAGGAGCTCTTCGAACACATTGCGGCCAGGAAACCTTCCCTGAGCCGCAGGGGCCGGCGCGCTGCTGGCAGTGCGGATCGCCCCTGCCGCCGCCCCTGCAGCTGCAGCTGGCCCAGGGGCGCATCAGCGCCGCAGCCGGCAACGAGCTGCACCGCCACCACGGCGACCCCCTGGCCCCGATCCGCCTGGATCAGCCGCTGGCGCGGCTGGTGCACCACCCGGAGGATCCCCAGCTGCTGGGGCTGCAAAACCTCAGCGGCGAGCCCTGGCCGGGGCAGCTCAACAACGGCCAACCGTTCACGCTGGCCCCTGGCAAAACCTGTAACCTCGCGGCCCTGCAGCAGCTCCACAGCAGCGCCGGCCCGATCACCGTGCTGCGCCCCTGACCGGGAGCCCCTCCGCCATGCCCTTCCCCAACGTTCGGCTCAGCAACCGCCCGCTGCACTTCATCTACCTCTGCGACTGCTCCGGCTCCATGGCGGCCCAGGGCAAGATGCAGGCCCTCAACCAGGCCATCCGCCAATCGCTGCCCGGCATGGCGGAGGTGGCCAAAGACAACCCGGAGGCCCGGGTGCTGGTGCGGGCTGTGCGCTTTGCCGACCGCGCCGAATGGCACCTGCAGGAACCCACCCCCGTGCAGCAGCTGCACTGGCGCGACCTGGAGGCCGGGGGCATCACCGCCATGGGGGAAGCCCTGGAGCTGCTGGCGGGGGTGCTGCAGTCACCGCCAATGGAGGAGCGGGCCCTGCCACCGGTGCTGGTGCTGATCTCCGATGGCCAGCCCACCGATGATTTCGAAACGGGCCTGGCCACCCTGATGCGACTGCCCTGGGCCCAGAAGGCCGTGCGCCTGGCCATCGCCCTGGGGCACGACGCCGACCTGGAGGTGCTGCAGCAGTTCATCGGACCGGAGCCCCCCGGCGGCGGACGTTCGCCGCGGCGGCCCCTGCAGGCCAGCAACGCCACCAGCCTGGCCCAGTACATCCAATGGGCCTCCACCGCCGTGGTGGGGGCCGCCTCGATGCCCGCCAGCCAGGTGCAGGGTGCCGCCGCCGGCAACATCCCCCTGCCCGACCTGCCCCCCACCGTGCTCGACCCCACCGACGACGTCGGGCCGCTGGTGTGGTGAGCCCCGCCTGGCTGGCGCCGCAGGCCTGCAGCGTGCTGGGTGCCGCCCATCGCCGCCAGGGCAAACCCTGCCAAGACGCCAGCCTCAGCGCCGAACTGCTGGGCCCCGACGGGCAGACGCTGCAGCTGCTGGCGGTGGCCGACGGCCATGGCTCCAGCCGCTCCTGGCTGAGCCAACGGGGCAGCGCCCTGGCCTGCGCGGAGGCGCAGCGGGCGGTGGCGGAGGCCCTGGCCCGCACGCCCCCCAGCGACGAGGCCGCCTGGCGGCAGCTGCTGCGCGAAGGGTTGGCGGCCACGGTGCACCGCCGTTGGCGGGCGGCGATCGCGGCCGACTGGCCCCACCACAGCCCCGATCCTGCCGCGCCGCTGGAGCCGGTGGCCTACGGCTGCACCCTGGGGGTGCTGCTGCTGGCCCCCCAGTGGTGGGGGTGCACCGGGCTGGGGGACTGGGACCTGGTGGCCGTGGACCGCGATGGCAGCGCCCAGCTGCTGAGCCAGGAGGAGGCCATCGGCAGCCACGGCGCCGGGGAGGCCACCGCCAGCCTCTGCCTGCCCCAAGGGGAAACCCTGTGGGCGCAGCGGGCACAGCTGCAACCGCTCAGCGGCCAAGGGCAGCTGCAGGCGCTGGTGCTGAGCACCGATGGGGTGCGCAAGTCGTGTGCCAGCGATGCCGATTTCCTGGCGCTCTGCAGCCAGGTGATCCAGCTGGAGGAGCCACAGCAGCTGCAGCGAGGCCTGGAGCAGATCACCCGCGAGGGCAGCGGCGACGACGTGTCGCTGGCCATGGCCCTGCGGGCCGGGCCCGGCTCCGGCCCCCGACCCAAGCGAGGGCGGGCCGTTCTGGCCCTGGGGCTGGCGGGGGCAACCCTGGCCCTGGCCGGTGGCCTGGTGGCCGCCCAGCGCCTGCTGCAGCGGCAAGCCACACCCCCGCCGGATCCGGTGCTGCAGCTGCAGCAGACCCTCTGCGCCGACCCCGCCCGCATCCGCGCCAACCTCACCCCCCGCCGCGCCCAGCTGCAGCAGCTGCACCGCGATCCCGCCGCGGCCTCCGCCCTGCTGGCGGCCCCCCAGCGCGACCCCCTCGGTGCCCTGCTGGCCCGCAGCCAGCGGGGCTCGCTGACGGCCTGCCCGGCCCTGCAGCAGCAACTGGCGGCCCTGTGGCGCGAAACAGGCGGCAAGATGCCTGCGGTTGAGGTTCGCCCCCATGAACGACCACCAGCTGGGGACCGCCCTGCGGCGCCAGGTTCTCGCTGATCTGGAGCGGGGCCTGGCCAGCGACGGCCGGCGGCTGCAGGCCCTGGTGGGCGACTACTGCGGCGACAGCCAGGGGGCGCTGCTGCCGGCGCTGAAATACCTGGTGATGACACCGGCCTGCGGCCATGCCCTGGGCCAGCAGCCGCCCCTGCCGGCGGACCCCCGCCTGCTGCTGCGGCTGCAACAGGAACTGAACAGCGTCTTCACCCCGGCGATCTGCGCCCGCATGGATGCGGTGCTGCGGGGGTTGCTGGCGCTGCCGGAGCAGGCCCAAAGCCCATCCGCACCCGACGCCGCGGACGCGGCACCGGCACGGGAGACCCCACTGGACACCCCACCGGAGCCCCCGCCCATGGCCCCAGCGCCCGCCGCCGCACCGGGGCCATCGGGCCAGGGACTGGTGGCGGCCCTGGGGTTCCTGGCGGGGGTGCTGGCGGTGGGGCTGGCCGGGCTGATCGGCTGGCTGGTGCTCAACCGCCAGCCCCTGCCGCTGCTGCCCCAACCCACCACCAGCGCACCCGCCGGAAGCACGGCGCCAAGCAGCGATGCCGCTGCCCCGGAGCTGGCCCCGCCGGCCCCCGATCTGCAGCAGGCGGCCCTCGACAACGCCATCGCCACGGTGCAGCAGCTCTACAGCGACCTCTCCAACGGCAACGGTGAAGCGGCGCGGCAGCTGATCGGTGGTGGGGCGGCCGATCAATTCGACCTGGCCTTCTTCAACCAGTTCCAGCGGGTGGGCGTTTCCGATCTGCGCGAAATCGGCCGCAGCGGCGCCCTGGTGTCGCTGCAGGGGGTGGTGACCTTCGTGTACCCCGATGGCACCACCCAGAGCGAATCGCGCTCGTTCGTGGTGGACACGGCCACCCAGCCGGCGCTGATCACCGCCAGCGGCTTCAACCAGGTGCTCAAGGCCCGGCAATAACGGCAGCCCCTGGCGGCGGCCGGCCAGGGCAGCCAGCCACAAAAAAAGCCCCCGCTGGGCGGGGGCATGGGGGCCGGCACATGCCGTGTGCGAATCAGGCGGTCCCGCAGAAGGTGACGTCGGGGAACTTGAGCTTGGCCTCATCGAGGCTCTTGCCCTTGCCCTCCTCCTGCCAGTAGTTGATCACCTCGGTGGCTTTGTTGAGGATCTCGACGCGCTCGTTGTCGGTGATCCAGCTCTTGCCCTCGAGCTCGCTCTTGAGGGTTTCCCAGGCATCCTCACGGGGCCAGAAGAAGTAGGCGGTGAGGGGGCTGGGGCCGCCACCCACGATCTGATCCACCGCCAGGGCCACGTTGTCGGGCAGCCAGAGGATCTTCAGCAGAAAACGTCCCTCATCGGCCTTGGGGGTGCGGCCGGAGGGCACACCGTTTTCATCGATGGTGGCCGCCGCCAGCACGGCACTGGCACCACGCAGCACGGGACGGCCCTCGGTGGTGTCCTCAGCGGAAACCTCAGCGGCGGCTGTCGCCACGGCGCTTTCAGCGCTCTCAGTGCTCATGGTGTCAGCGCTCAAAACTGAAATGACAAACGACTAACCTACCAGCCGCTGTTGCCCCCACCCTGACGCCCCGGGCCGTTCTGCTGTTCGACATCGACGGTGTGATCCGGGATGTGGGGGGCAGTTACCGCCGGGCCATCGTGGAGACGGTGCAGCATTACAGCGGCGGTCGGCCCGAGCCTGAGGCGATCGATGCCCTCAAGGCCGAAGGCTGCTGGAACAACGACTGGGAGGCCTCGCTGGAGCTGCTGCGGCGGGATGGTCTCGATCCCCTGCCCGCCTTTGAAGCCCTGGTGGAGGTGTTCAACGGCTTCTACTTCGGTGGCGACCCGGAGGGCGACCCCGCCCAATGGCGGGGGTTCATCGGCAGCGAACCGCTGCTGGTGCAGCGCAGCCTGTTTGAGCAGCTCACGGAGGCGGGCGTGCCATGGGGGTTCGTGAGCGGCGCGGAACCCCCCTCGGCGCGCTTCGTGCTGGAGCAACGGCTGGGGCTGGAGGCGCCGCCGTTGATCGCCATGGGCGATGCCCCGGACAAACCCGACCCCACCGGCCTGCTGCGGCTGGCGGAGCGGTTGCTTGAGGCCCCCCTGGGGCCAGGGTCAGCGCCGGTGGCCTACCTGGGTGACACGGTGGCCGATGTGCTCACCGTGGGGCGCGCCCGCGAGCGGCACCCTGGGCAGCGGTTCATCAGCCTGGCGGTGCCCCCGCCGCACCTGCAGGCCCCCGAGGCGGCCGCGCAACGGCAGCGTTACGGGCAGCAGCTGCAGGCGGCCGGTGCCGACCGGCTGCTGGATCGCACCGACCAGGTGCTGGCGGTGCTGGAGACGCTGCTGGGCTGAGCGCCACCGCAGCGCCGCCGCAATCAACCCTCAGCGTTCCAGGGCCACCGGTGCCTTGAGCGCCGCCGCGGTGAGGTTCTCGTGGCCGTGCTCGGTCACCGCCACGTCGTCTTCGATGCGGATGCCGATGCCCTTCCAACGCTCGGCGATGGCCGGCTGCCCCTCGGGCACCGGCAGGCGATCGCTCACATAGAGGCCGGGCTCCACCGTGAGCACCATGCCCGGCTCCAGGGCCACGTGGTGCTCACCGAGGCGGTAGGCACCCACGTCATGCACGTCCAAGCCCAGCCAGTGGCCGGTGCGGTGCATGTAGAGGTGGCGGTAGGCCCCCTGCTCGATGATCCCGTCGGCGTCGCCGCTGAGCAGGCCCAGCTCCAGCAGGCCCTCCACCAGCACCCGCACGGCGGTGTCGTGGACAGCTTCGGCGGTCTGCCCCGGCGCCACCGCCGCCACCGCCGCCTCCTGGGCCGCCAGCACCAGCTCGTAGAGGGCGCGCTGCTCGCCGCTAAAGCGACCGTTGATCGGGAACGTGCGGGTGATGTCGCCGTTGTAGTAGTCGTTGAGGGAGCAGCCGGCGTCGATCAGCAGCAGATCGCCGTCCCGCAGGGGGGCGTTGTTGGCGGTGTAGTGCAGCACGCAGGCGTTGTCGCCACCGGCCACGATCGAGCCATAGGCGGGGCCGCGCGCCCCCTGCTCCAGGAAGTGCTGCTCAATCACCGCCTGCACCTGCCGCTCGTTCAACCCCGGGCGCGCCACCTGGCGGGCGAGCTCATGGGCCTCGGCCGAAATGCGCGCCGCCTCGCGCATGCGCTCCAGCTCCTCGGGCCCCTTGCGCAGCCGCAACCCATGCAGCAGTGGACAGGGGGCCACCAAACCCAGGGCCGCCGCCCCGCTGCGGGGGGCCCGGTCGAGCTGGGCGCCCCAGGCCTGCAACACCAGCGGTTCCACCGCCGGATGGCGTCCCACCCGGAACGCAATGCCCTCCGCCCCCTTCAGGTACGCCGGCAACCGCTCCGCCAAATCGCTGCGGGGATGGGCCACATCGGCCCCGAACTGCTCCACGGCCCCCTCACAACCCCAGCGGAAGCCGTTCCACACCTCGGCGCTGGGCTCCTTGGGCTGCACAAACAGCACAAAGCGCTCCCCCTCCGGCCGGTGGGGCAGGAACAGGGCCACCGCCTCCGGCTCGTCAAAGCCGGTGAGGTACCAGAAGTCGCTGTTCTGGCGAAACGGCCATTCGCAGTCGGCGTGGTGGGTCACCAGCGGCGCCGCCGGGATCACCGCCGCGGCGCCCCCCAGGGCCTCCATGAAGCGGGCGCGGCGCTCGGCGTAGACGGCCTGCGGGATCAACGGCTGGATCGGCATCGGGATCGGCATCGGGATCCGGGCAGCGGGCGGCCCTGAGCGCGACGATGGCACAACCGCTTCAATGCATGCCGATCGCCCCGCCCCCCTTGGGTGCTCCCTCCAGCGCTGAACGCTCGGAACTGCTGCTGCGGCAGTGGCGGGCGGAGCTGCGGCTGAGCGACCGCGAACGGGCGGCCCTGGGGCCGGAGTTGAAGGCCCTGGACCAGCAGTTGCGCGCCCTGGCGGAGCGGCGGCTGCGGGTGGCCGTGTTCGGCCGGGTGGGGGTGGGCAAATCGAGCCTGCTCAATGCCCTGCTGGGCCGCAACGCCTTCGCCACCGATGTGGCCCACGGCTGCACCCGCCGCCAGCAACGGGAACCCTGGCCCGTGGCCGTGCCGGGGCTGGATGGCGTCGACCTGGTGGACACCCCGGGCATCGATGAAATCGCCGCCCACGCCCGCCAGCGCCTGGCGGCACGGCTGGCCCTGGGGGCCGACCTGGTGCTGCTGGTGCTCGATGGCGACCTCACCACCCCCGAGGCGGAGGCCCTCGAGCAGCTGCTGGCGGCGGGCAAACCGCTGCTGCTGGTGCTCAACCGCATCGATTGCTGGCCCGCCGAGGAGCACGACGCCCTGCTCGCCAGCATTCGCCGCCGCCTGCCGGCCGCGGCCCGGCCCTTGCCGCTGGTGGCGGTGGCCTCGGCGCCGCGCCAGGCCCAACTGCTGGAGGACGGCCGGGTGCGCAGCGTGCCCTTGCCACCGCAGATCGCCCCGCTGCGAACGGCCCTGCTCAACCTGCTGCACGGGCACGGCGCCCTGTTGCTGGGGCTGAATGGGCTGCGGGCCGCCGATCGGTTTGGCCAGCAGTTGCACCGCTGGCGGCTGCAGCGGGGCCGCACGGCGGCCCAGGGACTGATCGGCCGCTACGCCGCCCTCAAGGCCACGGGGGTGGCCGCCAATCCGCTGATGCTGCTCGACCTGGCCGGCGGGCTGGCCCTCGACACGGCACTGGTGGTGCAGCTGTGCGAGCTCTATGGGTTGGAGTTGGGGGGCGGCGGCGCCCGGGCCCTGCTCACCCGCCTCTCGGCCCAGAACGCCCTGCTGGGGGGCACCCAGCTGGGGATCCAACTGCTGCTCGGGGGGCTGCGGCAGGTGCTGCTGCTGGCGGCCCCCCTGAGCGGCGGCCTCAGCCTGGCCCCCGCCGCCCCGGTGGCCCTGGCCCAGGCGGCGCTGGCGGTGCACACCACCCGGCTCACCGGGCGCCTGGCGGCGGCGGAACTGCTGCGCAGCGCCCAGCACGGCCGCCTGCGGCCGGCGTCCCTGCTGCGGCGCCTGGCCCAGCAGGATCCCCAGGCCCGGGCCTGGCTGCAGCAATGGCAGGGGCGCGACACCCCGCCCCTGCAGCTGCAGTCGCTGCTGCCATGAGCCAACCGCCCCTGGCGCTGTTCGGCACCAGCGCCGATCCACCCACCGCAGGCCATCGCGCCCTGCTGGCGGGCCTGGCGGAGCACTACGGGCAGGTGGCCACCTGGGCCAGCGACAACCCCCTCAAACAGCACGGGGCACCGCTGGCCCTGCGGGCCCAGCTGCTGGGGGCCCTGGTGCACGACCTTGCCGACCCGCGGGTGGAGCTGGTGCAGAGCCTCAGCAGCCCCCGCGCCCTGGACACCCTGGAGCGGGCCGAGGCGCGCTGGCCCCAGCGGCCGCTGGTGTTCGTGGTGGGGGGCGACCTGGCGGAGCAGGTGCCGCGCTGGCACCGCGCCGCCGACCTGCTGCGGCGCTGCCGGCTGGCGGTGGTGCCGCGCCAGGGCTACCCCTTCGACCCCCAGTGCCTGGAGCCCCTGCGGCAACTGGGCGGATCGCCGGAGCTGCTGGCCCTGCCGGTGCCCGCCAGCGCCAGCTCGGCCATCCGGGAGCAACCCAGCCCGGAGCTGGTGCCGCCGGTGCTCTGGGCGGAGCTGGTCAAGCACAATCTCTACGGCCTGGGGCCCGCCGCCGCCCCGCCCAGCCGCTGATGCGCATCGCCCTCGCCCAGATCAATCCGCTGGTGGGCGACCTGCTCGGCAACGGCCAGCAGCTGCTGGAGGCTTGCCGGAAGGCAGCCGCCCAGGGGGCGGAGCTGGTGGTGGCACCGGAGCTGGCGCTGTGGGGCTACCCGCCCCGGGATCTGCTGCTGCGGCCCGGGTTGCGGCGCCGGCAACAGCAGGCCCTCGATCAGCTGGCGGCGGAGCTGCCGCCCCAGCTGGCGCTGCTGCTCGGGGTGAGCGAAGCGGCCCCCGATGGCCAGCAGCCCGATCTGTACAACGCCGCGGCCCTGGTGGAAGCCGGCGGCTGGCGGGTGGTGGCCCGCAAGCGGCTGCTGCCCAGCTACGACGTGTTCGACGAACGGCGCTACTTCCGCCCCGCCGACCAACCCTGCCTGCTGGAGCTGGAGCGGGGCGGTCGCCCCTGGCGGCTGGGGGTCACCCTCTGCGAAGACCTCTGGGTGGAGGAGCAGCTGGTGGGCCAGCGGCTGCTGGGGGCTGATCCGATCGGCGACCTGCAGGCCCTGCGGCCCGACCTGCTGCTCAACCTCTCCGCCTCCCCCTTTGCCCAGGGCAAAGCGCAGCTGCGGCGCCAGCTGGCCAGCGCCGCCGCCGATCGGCTCGGCTGCCCGGTGGTGTACGTGAACCAGGCCGGCGGCAACGACGAGCTGATCTTCGATGGCGGCAGCTTCGTGGCCAATCCCGGCGGCGGTGTGCCCTGCCAGCTGGCCTTCGCCGCCGCCGATCTGGCCTGCTGGGATGCCGGCCCAGCGGACCCGCAGCCGGCGCCGCCCCTGCCGGACCCCGAGGAGCTGCTGCTGCGCAACCTGGTGCTGGGGGTGCGCGATTACGCCCGCAAATGCGGCTTCCAGGCCGCCCTGCTGGGGCTGAGCGGCGGCATCGATTCGGCCCTGGTGGCGGTGATCGCCGCGGCGGCCCTGGGGCCCGAGCACCTGCAGGCGGTGCTGATGCCCTCCCCCTGGAGCTCCGCCGGCTCGATCGACGACGCCACCGCCCTGGCCCAGAGGCTGGGCATCGCCGCCACCACGGTGCCGATCGCCCCCCTGATGCAGGGGTTTGACCAAGCCCTCAGCCCCGCCCTGGGGACGGCGCCAGCGGGGTTAACGGCGGAGAACCTGCAGTCGCGCATCCGCGGCACGCTGCTGATGGCCCTGGCCAACCAGCAGGGGCAACTGCTGCTCACCACCGGCAACAAATCGGAGCTGGCGGTGGGCTACTGCACCCTCTACGGCGACATGAACGGCGGCCTGGCGGTGATCGGCGACCTCTACAAAACCAGCGTGTTCCGGCTTTGCGCCTGGCTCGATTCCCCCGCCGCCGCCCCCTGCCGCCAGGCCCTCGGCCTGCCGGCCCAGGGGGAACTGGTGGGCCGGGCCATCCGCGAGAAACCCCCCAGCGCCGAGACGACCAGCTCGATCGCCTGCTCAAGGCCCTGATCGAGCAGCAGCGCACCCCGGAGGAGCTGATCGCCGCCGGCGCCGACCCGGCCCTGGCGGAACGGGTGCAGGGGCTGCTGCGCCGCGCCGAATTCAAACGCCGCCAGGCCCCGCCGCTGCTGAAGGTGAGCGGGCGGGCCTTCGGCAGCGGCTGGCGCATGCCGATCGCGGCCGCCGGCTGAGCTCCCGGCCCTGGCCGATCGCCGCCGGGGCGGCCATCGTGGAGCCAGTGAGGGCAGCAGCATGGCCGCCAGGGTGGCTCCGATCGCCAGCATCGGCGTTCCGCGGGAGATCAAGCCCGATGAGCAGCGGGTGGCCCTGACGCCGGATGCGGTGCGGGAGCTGGTGAGCCACGGCCTGGTGGTGCGCGTGGAGCAGGGGGCCGGCAGCGGTGCCGGCATCAGCGACGACGCCTTTGCGCGCGCCGGTGCCGCCGTGGTCGACCGCGAGGAGGCCTGGGCTGCCCACCTGGTGGTGAAGGTGAAGGAGCCGCAGCCGGAGGAATTCGGATTCCTGCGGCCGGATCTGGTGCTGTTCACCTACCTGCACCTGGCCGCCTACCCGGCGGTGGGGCGCGCCCTGCTGGAGGCGGGCTGCACCGCCATCGCCTACGAAACCGTGCAGCTCGACGACGGCAGCCTGCCGCTGCTGGCGCCGATGAGCGAGATCGCCGGCCGGCTGGCGGCCCAGGTGGGGGCCCACCTGCTGGAGCGGCCCCACGGGGGCCGGGGGGTGCTGATCGGCGGCTGCACCGGCGTCAAACCGGCGCGGGTGGTGGTGCTCGGGGCCGGCAGTGTGGGCTGGAATGCGGCACGGCTGGCCGCCGCCATGGATGCGGAGGTGCTGCTGCTGGATCAATCGCCGGAGCGGCTGCGGCGGGTGGAGGGCCTTCGCCAGGGCCGGCTGGTGACCCTGGTGAGCAGCCGCGGCCTGCTGGAGCGGCTGGTGCCGAGCGCCGACCTGCTGATCGGCGCAGTGCTGCTGCCCGGCGACCGCGCCCCCACCCTGGTGGAGGAGGCCCTGGTGCAGCAGATGCAGCCGGGCTCGGTGGTGGTGGATGTGGCCATCGACCAGGGGGGCTGCATCGCCACCAGCCGGGAGACCACCCACACCGATCCGGTGCGCAGCGTGCACGGGGTGCAGCACTACGCCGTGGGCAACATGCCGGGGGCCGTGCCCTTCACCGCCACCGAAGCCCTGGTGAGCGTCACCCTGCCTTACATCCTCACCATCGCCGGACGCGGCCTGTTGGAGGCGGTGACCGAGCGGCCGGAACTGGTGTCCGGCCTCAACACCGTGGGAGGGGCGGTGTGCCACCCGGGCGTGGCCAAGGCCCTGGGGCTGCCCAACCGCCACCCGATGGCCTGCCTGCATTAGGGCCTGGGGCCCCAGCGCAATCGGAAGACATTCCGCGCGCCGGAGCGGGGGGCCAGGCGCCGATCCATACGTTGGAACCATGGCTCTCCCACCGCCATGGCCTACTGCCGCACCCTGATCCCCATCGCCCGCGGGGCCTCCCCCAGGGAGCTGCTCGCCCCCCTGCTGGAGCAGCTGGGCTTGGCGGTGGAGCAACCCGATGGCCGCACCCTGATGGCCTTCGAATTGCCCTGCAGCGGCCGCCCGGTGAACGACTACGTGCGGGTCTGGGCCGACTGGAGCGATCTGGCCAACACCGGCGAGGTGCTGCTGGAAACCCTCAGCGGCGAGAGCATGGCCCGCAGCCGCACCCGCTGCGCCGCCGTGCTGGAAACCATCCGCTCCAGCCTGCCGGGCCGCTAGAGCGGACGCCGCAGCGCCGCGGGGCTGATGCCCTCCCGCAGCGCCAGCACCAGCCCCGCCGCTTCGGCATAGCTGGCGGCCGGGAGCACCTCAAGGCCGAGGGCCTCGGCGCCCACCTGCAACAGGCTGGGGTTGTGCACGGCGATGACCGGGATGCCACGCTCGGCCGCCGCCAGCACCGCCGCACCCCCCAGGGCGCCCGCCGGAGCCAGCACCGCACCCGCCTGGTCGATGGCCAGATCTCCAGGGGCCGCCTGGGCGGCGGGCACCAGGTCGGGGGCGCGGCTCAGGCCCACCAGCACGCAGGCCAGAAAGGTGTAGCCCAGCTCTTCGCCGGCGGCCCGGGGGTCGAGCTGGGGATCCAGGGGCAGGGGGCTCAGGGCCGGGGCGTGGGCGCAGGGCAGCCCCAGCTCCTGGCTGAGCAGGTGGCTGATCACCGCCTCAGCGCCCGCCAGGGCATCCACGCCACTGCCCTGGCGGTAGGCCGTCAGCGCCGTGCTGCCGGGGTCATCGGGGAAGCGGGCCACCACGGCGATGGCCGTGGCGCCAGCCGCCTTGAGGCGCGCCCCGGCCCGCAGCAGGGCATCGGGGCGACCCAGCCGGCCCCAGCTGATGCCGCTGGCCCCCAGGCTGAGGCTCACCTCCAGGGGCTGGTCGGTGTCCACCACCGGGCCGATCTCGAGCCCCAGGCTGGCGCGGCAGCCATCCGCCACCTGCAGGTGCCGCTGGCGCAGCTCGGGCTCGATGCCCGCATCCAACAGCAGGCCGATGCGCTGCCGGCGCACGGGGCGCAGGGCCAGGGCTCCGTCGGCGAAGCGATCAAGGCTGGAGCCCTCCACGTAGTGGATGCGGGGATCGCTCCAATAGAGCGCCGCCGCATTCATCACGTTGGGGTGGGTGATCAGACAACCGCTGGCCGCCGCCAGCAACCGCGCCGCGGGGATGGCGTCTCCGGCGTAGCCCCCCAGCTCGCAACCGATGCCGGTGGGAATCACCATCAGGGTGGGCAGGGGCGCCGCCATCGGCAGGGCGAGGGTCATGGCTGTTCCCCGGGCCGCGGGAGCTCACCCCGCAGGATCACCGCTTCGATCTGCAGGCGAGCCGGGCCATCGGCGCGGCGCTCCGCGGCGGTGATCGCCCAGCGCAAGGGTCGGCCGTGGGTCCGCAGGGCCCGCAGGATCTGGGGCGTGAGCGGGCCGGGCTCTGGCTCGAGCTGCAGCAGCAGGGGGTGCAGCTCGGCCTCGCTCACTTCTGGTACTGCCCGAATTGGGCCTCGTAGAGGGCATCCTCCTGGGCGGCCAGCAGATTCAGGTCGCTGCGGGGGTAGGCCACGCACAGCAGCGCATAGCCCTGCTGCTGCAGCTCAGCCTTCACCCCCATGGCATCGGGCTGGTGCACCGAGAGCAGCAGGAGCTCGGCAGCTCCACGCCGGCGGCCTCCGCAGCGGCGAGCACGGTCTGGTCGTCGCGGCAGCTGAAGCTGTGGCGGGTGCCGTTGAGGTCACAGACAACGGTGTAACTGGTGCTCATGGGGCGCAGCAGCTGCGGGGCGCATGGCCGTTCATTGTCCCGGATGGCCGCACCGGCCGGGCTCAGGGGCACGCCAGGGGGGTCCACTGGCTGGGGTGGGGGGCCAGATACTCCGGCGGGGCGGGATCGTGCGGGCCGGCCGGCGGGGCGCTGAGCACCAGATCAAAGGCGAGCGAGAGCCGCAGCTCCTCAGGGTCGTCGTTGGGGGTGACGGCATGGTCGGTGCCGGCGGGGAACAGCACCAGCAGGCCCGCCCGTGGCGCCAGATCAAACCAGGGGGCATTCCAGCGTGCGGCGGCCGGCCGCTCGGGGCACAGGGGGCCGCCATGGCCCACCGCCAGGCCCGGCACCAGCTCGTTCATGGCCCGTGGGGGGAACAGCCGCAGGCAGCCGCTGCGGCCGGAGCCATCGCCATTGAGATACAGGATGGCGCTGAGGTGGGCATTGGGGTGGTGGTGCCGCCCCACCGCCTGGCCCGGGGCGCTGACCACCGGCCAAGCACGCTGGATGTGCAAGGCCAACCCCTCGCGCGCAAACCCCAGCGCCTCCAGGTAACCCCAGCTGTGCTGGCGCAGCTGCTCACAGACGCCCGCGAAGGCG
This sequence comes from Cyanobacteriota bacterium, assembly GCA_041157425.1. Classification (GTDB taxonomy): domain Bacteria; phylum Cyanobacteriota; class Cyanobacteriia; order PCC-6307; family Cyanobiaceae; genus Vulcanococcus. The sequence continues at coordinate 14,639 of JBEBCX010000031.1, forward strand.
GGCAGGCGATGCAGTTGCCAAACGCCGTTGATGTCGCCGGTCCAGGCGCAGCCGGGGTTGGGGTTGCCCTCCGCCGGGCCCCGCAGGGCCAGCACCTCCTGCAGCATCACCGCCAGATCCAGCGGATCCAGGCGCAGTTGCACCTGCGCCAGGGCCAACGGAAACAGGGGCTGCAGCTCCAGCGTCATCGGCCCGGGGCCATCGGTGCGGATCCCTCATCCTGCATGGGCCGGGCCCGCAGGGCAGGCACAAAAAAGCCCCTCCGTGGGAGGGGCTGATCAGTGGGTTGGCGGGTCAGGCCATGGCGGCGGCGCCGCCCACCACTTCCAGGATCTCCTGGGTAATGGCGGCCTGGCGGGCCTTGTTGTAGTCGAGGGTGAGGGTCTTGGCGAGCGCCTTGGCGTTGTCGCTGGCGTTGTTCATGGCCGTCATCCGGCTGGCCAGCTCGGAGGCGGCAGCCTCCTGCAGGGACCGCAGCAGCTGGTTTTGCAGGTAGAGCGGCAGCAGGGCGTTGAGCAGCTGATCGGGGCTCTGTTCGAACACCAGATCAGAGGGCAGGGCCGGCTGCTCGTTGCTCACCTTGCCGGTCTCCACCCCCAGCTGGCCGTCGCGGGTGGTGAGACGGAAGATCTCATCGTCCGCGCTGGCGATGCCCTGGGGATCCAGGGGCAGCAGCGTCTGGGAGACGGGCTTGGAGCTCACCAGGTTGATGAACTTGGTGAAGATGATCTCCACCCGGTCGGTGCTGCCGGAGAGGAATTCAGCCAGCACCTCTTGCGAGATCTTGCCGGCCTCAGCGGCGTTGGGCACCTGCTCGAGGCCGGTGAAGGTGGCGCGGATGGTGTACTGGCTGGCGCGGTTCTGGAAATAGGTGGCCACCTTGCGGCCGATCAGCACCAGGTCCACCTGGTAGCCCTGGCCTTTGAGTTCGGCCACGCGCTGCTCGGTGCGCTTGATGATGTTGGCGTTGTAGCCACCGCACAGACCGCGATCGCCGGTGACGGCCATCAGCGTGATCGTGCGCACGTCACGGTTTTCCAGCAGCGGCGCGTCGGCGGTTTCGAACTGCATGCGGGTCTGGAGGTTTTCCAGAATCCGCGCCAGCCGGTCGGCGAACGGCCGGCTGCGCAGCACCTGTTCCTGGGCCCGACGCACCTTGGCAGCGGCCACCAGGCGCATGGCCTCGGTGATCTTGCGGGTGTTCTTGACGGAACTGATCCGGTCGCGGATCTCCTTGAGGTTGGCCATGGAAGGGGGTCTCCGGGGTAACCGTCAGGATCAGGCCGCAGCCAGCATCGACGACTTCACTTCGTTGATGGCGTCCTTGAGCATGGCCTCAGCCTCTTCGCTGAGCTGCTTCTCGGTCTGCACCTTGTTGATGAACTCGGCCTTGTTGGTCTTGAGGTATTCGCGCAGTTCGCGGCAGAACTGCACCACCGACTCCACGGGCACCTCGTCGATCATGCCCTTCACGCCGGCGTAGACCACGGCCACCTGCTCAGCCAGGATCAGCGGGCTGAACTGGGGCTGCTTGAGGATCTCGCGCAGGCGCTTGCCGCGGGCCAGCTGCTGCTGGGTGGCGGCATCCAGGTCGGAGGCGAACTGGGAGAAGGCGGCCAGCTCGTCGAACTGAGCCAGTTCGAGCTTGAGGGTGCCGGCGATCTTCTTGATGGCCTTGGTCTGGGCGGCACCGCCCACGCGGCTCACCGAGATGCCCACGTTGATGGCAGGGCGCAGGCCGGAGTTGAACAGGTCGGAGCTCAGGAACACCTGACCATCCGTGATCGAAATCACGTTGGTGGGGATGTAGGCGGACACGTCGCCGGCCTGGGTTTCGATGATCGGCAGGGCGGTCATTGAGCCCTTGCCCATGGCGTCGCTCAGCTTGGCGGCCCGCTCCAGCAGGCGGCTGTGGCAATAGAACACGTCGCCGGGGTAAGCCTCACGGCCGGGGGGACGGCGCAGCAGCAGCGACATCTGGCGGTAGGCCTGGGCCTGCTTGGTGAGGTCGTCGTAGATCACCAGGGTGGCCTTGCCCTTGTACATGAACGACTCGGCGATGGCGGCGCCGGTGTAGGGGGCCAGGTACTGCAGGGCGGCCGACTCGGAGGCGTTGGCGGCCACCACGATCGTGTAGTCGAGGGCGCCCTTCTCGCGCAGCACTTCCACCACGTTGGCCACAGAGGCGGCCTTCTGGCCCACGGCCACGTAGACGCAGACGACGTCTTCGCCCTTCTGGTTGATGATCGTGTCGATCGCGATGGCGGTCTTGCCGGTCTGG
>JBEBCX010000032.1:0-9638 GCA_041157425.1 Cyanobacteriota bacterium
AATCCAACCCGGCCCACCTTCCACATGCCCTTGTAGCTCAGCGGTAGAGCACTCCCTTGGTAAGGGAGAGGTCACGAGTTCAAGTCTCGTCAAGGGCTTCCAAAGACCAAACGTCCCGAGCTGGCACGGCGGGGCATCCAACCGCGGAGTATCCAAGGTGCGGTCGGTGCGATGACCCCAACAGCCAAACGATGGGTGCCGCGGTACCCAGCCCCAGGGGCATTGGCTGTTCTGGCGGCCTTTCTGGCCCTGATCGTGGCGCTGGCCAACGGCAGCCAGCAGCCCTACGTGCTGTTCCCCGAGCTGGGGGCCTTGGCATCGGTGATCGTGCAGCGGCCCGCTGGGGCCTGGGCACGCTCGCCGCTGCTGCTCTGCCTCACCCCCTTCCTCACCGCCCTGGTGGGGGTGGTGATCACCAGGGAGCTGGACTACGGGCCGGTGTCGGTGGGGCTGGATGTGGCCCTGTCGATCGCTGTGGTGAGGCTGCTGCGCTCGCCGATCGCGCCAGCCCTATCGGCCGGCATGTTGCCGCTGGCCCTGGGGGTCACCGCCTGGTCGTATCCCCTCAGCATCCTGGTGGGCACTGGGCTGCTGGCGCTGTGGAGCCGTCTTCCCCTGGCCCTCCGAGAGCGGCTGAACGCCACGGCGAGACCCCGCCCACCGATGGTGGAGCCAGCGGGCGAATGGGCCCGGGCCTCGAGCAGCGAACGCCAGCATCCATGGCGCTGGATCCCGTGGATGGTGGTGTTTCTGGGCCTTGGGCTCCTGCTGATCACCGCCACGGGCAGCCGGCTGGTGCTCTACCCACCGCTGGTGGTGATGGCCTACGACATGTTGTCGACCCCTGAGGAGTGCGCCTGGATCAACCGCCCCGTGGCGATGGTTCTGGCCTGTTTGGGGACCGCCAGTGCCGGACTGCTGACCGTGCAGGCTTTGGGGGTCACCCCCTTGGCAGGGGGCATGGCGATCCTGGCTTGCCTGGGTTGGCTCGGCACCTTGGGCCTGTTCATGCCGCCGGCCATCGGCGCCGGCCTCTTGCCCTTTGTGATCCATGCCCCCAGCTGGGACTACCCCTTGGCTGTTGTCCTGGGCACCACACTGCTGGCGGTGGTGAGCCGCTGCGCCCTGCGCACCGCCGCAGCGAAGCCCTAACGCGCCGGCGCCCGCACCGGCAGCGCTCCCCCCGCTGAAATGGGGGCACCAACCCCAGGCACCATGCCGTTGCGCACCCCCGTCTCCCAGCAGCGTCAGCTGGTGAGTGATGGCCAGACCCGGCCCATCGCCTGGCGGCTGCAGCAACTCGACCGCCTGGCGGGGGCCATCGATGCCCACGAAGCCGCCGTGTTCGAGGCCCTGGCCAACGACCTGGGCAAACCGGAGGTGGAGGCCTATTTCGAACTGGTGGCCGTGCGCCAGGAAATCGCGCTGGTGCGCAAACGCCTGCGGCGCTGGATGGCCCCCAAACGCGTGCCCTTGCCCCTCAGCCTGCTGCCGGGCCGGGCCGAGGTGATCGCCGAGCCCCTGGGCTGCGTGCTGGTGATCGGCCCCTGGAATTACCCATTTCTGCTCAGCCTGCAGCCGCTGGTGAGCGTCCTGGCGGCCGGCAACACGGCCGTGCTCAAGCCCTCCGAGCACGCACCGGCCACCGCCGCCCTGCTGGAGCGGCTGATCGGTGCCGCCTTTGAGCCCAGCACCGTGCAGGTGGTGCAGGGGGATGGCACGGCGGCGGCGGCGCTGCTGCAGGAGCGCTTTGACCACATCTTTTTCACCGGCGGCGAGCGGGTGGGCCGCCTGGTGATGGCCGCCGCCGCCCAGCACCTCACCCCGGTGACCCTGGAGCTGGGGGGCAAGAGCCCGGCGGTTGTGCTCAACGATGCTGATCTGGAGGTCACTAGCCGCCGCCTGGTGTGGGGCAAATCCCTCAACGCCGGCCAAACCTGCATCGCCCCGGATTACCTGCTGGTGCAGCGGGGGGTGGCCGCACCCCTGATCCAACGGCTGGGGGAGCGGATTCAGCACTGCTTTGGTGCCGATCCCCTGACCTCCCCCGACCTGGCCACCATCGTGAATGGGGCCCAGTTCGAGCGGCTGCAGCGGCTGCTGCAGGGGGCCCAGCAGCGGGGCCAGGTGCTGTTCGGCGGCCAGAGCGATGCGGAACGGCGCCGCATGGCCCCCACCCTCATCCGGGTGGAGAGCCCCGACGACCCCCTGATGGATGAGGAACTGTTCGGCCCGCTGTTGCCGGTGGTGGAGGTGGACGACCTCCAGCAGGCGATGGCGTGGATCAACGGCCGCCCCAAACCGCTGGCCCTGTATCTGTTTTCGAACTCCGAGCAAGCCCAGCGGCGGCTGCTGGAGGGCACCAGCTCAGGGGGGGTGTGCCTCAACGATGTGGTGATGCAGGCCTCGGTGCCGGAGCTGCCCTTCGGCGGCGTGGGCAACAGCGGCATGGGCACGTACCACGGCGAGGCGGGCTTCCTGACGTTCTCCCACCGCCGCAGCGTGTTGCGGCGGCCGTTCCAGCTGGATGTGCCCCTGCGCTATCCCCCCTACGGCAAGCGGCTGCCCCTGCTGCGAGCGCTGCTGCGCTGAAGCCATTGCCAGCCCTTATCAAAGGGGGGCTAGCGCCCACGGCTGAGGTCCGTAAGGTTTCCGCTATTGAGAGTGAAATCCGATGCGCCGCCGTTCCGCAGCCCTCTTAGCCCTCGCCCTGCTGCTGCCCATGCCGGGCCTGGCGGGTGAGGTGGTGGTCAAGCCGGGTGACACCCTCGGGGAGCTGGCGGAGCGTTATGGCACCACCGTGGAGCGGCTGATGCAGCTCAACGGCCTGCGCAGCCCGCAGGACCTCTGGGCCGGCAGCCGCATCCGGGTGCCCGGCGGTGGCTCTGGCCCCAGCTATGGCGGCGGTTCGGGCGGCGGCAACTACACCGTGAAAGCGGGCGAGACCCTCTCCGAAATCGCCGAGCGCTACGGCACCAGCGTGCAGCGGCTGATGGACCTCAACGGCCTGCGCACCCCCCAGGACCTCTGGGCCGGCAGCCGCATCCAGGTGCCCGGCGCCGGCGGTGGCAGGGCCGCCGCCCCGGCGGTGAACAAAGCGGCCAAGCAGTACACCGTGCAGAGCGGAGACACCCTCTCGGTGATCGCCGATCGCTACGGCATCCCGATGGAGCGGCTGGTGGCCCTGAACAACCTCAGCGATCCCAACACGCTGGTGGTGGGCACCACCTTGAAGCTGCGCAGCACCCCGCGGCCCGTGGCGGCCAAACCCAAGCCCCGCCCGGCGACCGTGGCCACCGCCAAACCGGCCCCCAAGCCGGCCGCAAAGCCGGTGGTGGTGGCAGCCAAGCCGGTGGTTGAGGCCAAGCCCGTCGAGGCGGCAAAACCCGTTGTGGTGGCGGCGAAGCCCGTGGTGGAGGCGAAGCCGGTGGTGGTGGCCGCCAAGCCCGTGGAGACCGCGAAACCGGTTGACACCACCAAACCCGTGGAAACCGCGAAACCTGTCGAGGCCGCGAAACCGGTGGTGGCCGCCAAACCCGCCCCCAAGCCGGCCGCCAAACCCACCACCGTGGCGGCCAAGCCCGGCAAGAGCGCCTCACCCGACTGGCGCACCTATGGCCCCCTGCAGGTGGATTGGGCCAATTGGATGCCCATGGGCGGCAGCTTTGTGGCCCCGAGCCTCAACAGCGAAGGCCAGCCCCTCTACCTGGCCATCAACTGCAACGCCAAGCGGCTCAACGCCACGGGCCAGTCCGGCACCTGGAAAACCTGGGATGCCCCCCAGAGCGACTTCGAGCAGCAGCTGATCAACGACCTCTGCAAGGCCAAGGGCAGCTGATCAGGCCGCCAGCTTCAGGCTCCAGGGCTGCTGCAGGAAGCGGCGGCCCGCGGGCTTGAGCCAGAGCCGCTGGCTGCCGTCATCGCTTTCGCTGAGCAGGTCCTCCTGCACCAGCCGCCGCGCCAACCAACGCCAGCGCTCCTCCCCGTCGCCATCCGCCTCAGCCAGCTCCTCGGCGAGGCTGCGCAGATCCAGGCCGCTGCGCTGCTCCAGCAGGGCCAGCACCGCCGCCGCCTGCTGCGACCAATCCACCAGGGCGGGCTGCGCCAGGCAGCGGTCGCAGCGGCCGCAGGGGGGCACCAGCTCCCCCACCGCCAGCAGCAGGGCCTGCTCCCGGCAGCCGGAGCCCTCCGCCACCGCCTCCATGCGGCGCAACTGCTGTTGGGCCAGCTCCGCCCGTTGCTGCTCCTGCGGGTCATCGCCGGCCTCGCGGGCCCCGGCGCGGATCGCGCGGGCCAGGGTGGTGCGATCACCTGGGCGGAACAGCACCAGGCAGGTGGCCGGCAACCCATCGCGGCCGGCACGGCCGGATTCCTGCAGGTAGCCCTCGGCGCTGGAGGGCAGATCCAGGTGCAGCACCAGCCCCACATCGGGCCGGTCCACCCCCATGCCGAAGGCCACCGTGGCCACGAGCACCGGCGACGGGTGCTCCTGAAAATGCGTGAGGGCCAGGGCCCGGCTCTCCGGATCCATGCCGGCGTGATACGCGATCGCCTCCACCCCCGCCTGGGTGAGACGCCGAGCCCAGGCCTCCACCGACCGGCGCGTGCGCGCGTAGATCAGCACGGCCCCCCTGGCCTGCTCCAGGGCCTGCAGCACCTCCGGCAGCGGCTCCTCCGGCCGGCGGCGCATGGCATAGGCGAGGTTGTCGCGGCGGGCGGAGCGCACCTGGATCAGGGGGCGCCGCAACTCCAACAGGCGGATCAGATCAGCCCGCACCCGCGGTGCCGCCGTGGCACTGAGGGCCACCAGCGGCACGCCTGGGCAGAGGCGGCGCAACAGCCCCAGGCGGCGGTAATCGGGTCGGAAATCGTGGCCCCAGGCGCTGATGCAGTGGGCCTCATCAATGGCCACCCCCACCAGGCGGCCGTCGTCCTGCAGGTCCTCCAGCAGCTGGCGGGTGGATTCCACCTGCAGGCGCTCAGGGGCCAGATACAGCAGCCGCAGGCGGTTTTGGCGCAGCCTGAGCAACAGATCCTGGCGGCGGGCCGGATCGAGGCCGCGGTGCAGGCAGGCGGCGGCGATGCCGCGACGCTGCAGGTGCTGCACCTGGTCTTCCATCAAGGCCACCAGCGGCGAGATCACCAGCACCAGGCCGCCGCGCACCAGGGCCGGCAGCTGATAGCAGAGCGATTTGCCGGCGCCGGTGGGCAGCACCGCCAGGCAATCGCGGCCCGCCAGCATCGCCTCGATCACCGGCCGCTGGCCGGGGCGGAAGGCGCTCCAGCCGAAGTGGCTCTGCAGCGCCAGCTCGAGGGCGTCGGGGCCTTCAACGGGCCCCTGGGGCGCGCCGCTCAACTGGCCTGGACCATCACCGGCAGGGGCGGTGCCTCCAGCTGGTCCGGCGCCTCCTCCACCAGCTGCAACCGCACCCGCTTGCCACCCGCCAACTCCCCAAGCGACACGCGCATGGTGTTGCCACTGAGGGTCTGCAGGGCGTTGAGCAACTCCCGCAGGTGGGGCGTGCTGCTGCCGCTCTCCACCCACAGCCGCTCCTGCAGGCCGTTGAGCCGGCGCCAGCTGGTGTGCAGCTTGAGCACCGCCGCCTCAAGGGCCTGGGCCTGCCCCACCGCATCGGCCAGCAGGCCGAGGGCGTCGAGGCGGAGGGCCTCCTGCATGGCCTTCTCCAGATCCAGTTCCCCCTGCTGGAAAGCCCGCACCGCCAGGCCCGCCTCCGAGGCCTTGCTCAGCCAGCGGGCCGTGCTGGTCACGTCCTTGACCCGGTCGAGCTCCGGCTCATCCCGCAGCACCTGACGCAGGTCTTCCTGTTGCTCCTCCGGCAGCTTGGCCAGCTCCTTCACCAGCGGAGCCACCACCCTTGGGGGCAGCAGGTTGTCGGCGGTGCGCTGGCGGATCTCCTCCGGCAGCAGCGGGCTGGTGGCGGCGGTGAACTCATCGGTGAGCTGCCGCACCTGCTTTCGCGTGATCTGCTGGCCGTCGTTGGCCGCCTCGCCGATCATCAGCTGCACCTCCGGATCGGCCTGGGCCGTGTCCATGAAGGCGCGTTTGGAGAAGTTGTTGACGCTGCTCTCCTCCAGCACCCCCTCGCCGAGCATGTGGTTGGCGGATTCCGCCAGCTGGATCAGGGCATAGGCGCGGGTCTTGCTGATCTCCTGCTCCCGCAGCCACTGCAGGAAACCACCCCCGCGGCCTTCACCGCCGCGGCGCTCCCGGTCGCGCACGGCCTTGAGGATGCGGCCGCGCCAGATCTCGGTCTGCAGGTCGAAGCGATCACAGATGGCCCAGGCCTCCTCGATGCGGGCCAGAAACTCCATCGAGCTGATGCTGTCGCTCTCGGGATCGGGCAAGTCGAGGCTGAAGGAGGGGGCCTCGGCCATGGGGCATCGCTCAGGGGAGGTCGATGGTGCCACGTTTCGTGACGGCCCGCCGGAACCCCGGCCCGACGCAGGTACATTCCCTGTGACAGCCACCCCTTTCCAGCGCAGCGATGGCCATCTCCCGCGGCGACAAGGTGCGCATCAAGCGTCCTGAGTCCTACTGGTTCAACGAAGTCGGCACCGTCGCCTCGATCGACACCTCCGGCATCCGCTACCCGGTGGTGGTGCGCTTCGAGAAGGTCAACTACAACGGCGTGAGCGGCTCCGAAGGCGGCATCAACACCAACAACTTCTCCGAGAGCGAGCTCGAGAAGGCCTGATCCGGCCCTCGGCTCCAGCCCTCCAGGATCCCCGGCCTGTCCCCAGGTCGGGGATCTTGTTGTGACAGGCTGCTGCCCCCCTTGCGCGCGCCGTGCCCGAACTGCCCGAAGTTGAAACCGTGCGGCGCGGGCTGGAGCGCCAGGTGGTGGGGTTCCACGTGGCCAGGGTGGAGGTGTTGCGGGCCCGGGCCATCGCCGCACCGCCCCTGCCGGAGCTGTTCTGCAGTGCCCTGGAGGGCTGCACGGTCACGGCCTGGCACCGGCGCGGCAAATACCTGATGGCCGAGCTCCAGCGCGATGGCCAGGGGGCCGGCCACTGGGGGGTGCACCTGCGCATGACCGGCCAGTTCCTGTGGATGGCCAACCCCAGCGAGCCCTGCCGCCACACGCGGGTGCGCTTCTGGAACCCCGCCGGGCAGGAGCTGCGCTTCGTGGACACCCGCAGCTTCGGCGAGATGTGGTGGGTGCCGCCGGACCAACCCCTGGAGGCGGTGATCACCGGCCTGCGGCGGCTGGGCCCCGAACCCTTCAGCGACGCCTTCAACCCCACCCACCTGCGGCAGCGGCTGCAGGCCTCCAACCGCCCGATCAAAACAGCCCTGCTGGATCAGGCCCTGGTGGCGGGGGTGGGCAACATCTACGCCGATGAGGCGTTGTTCATGGCCCGCATCAGCCCCCACACGCCCTGCCGCAGGCTCAAGCCCAAGCAACTGCAGGCCCTGCACGCAGCCCTGGTGGAGGTGCTCACCACCAGCATCGGCGCGGGCGGCACCACCTTCAGCGACTTCCGCGACCTCACCGGCACCAACGGCAACTACGGCAACGCCGCCTGGGTGTACCGCCGCGGCGGCCAACCCTGCCGCGTCTGCGGCACCCCCCTGCGCCGCGACAAGCTGGCGGGCCGCAGCAGCCACTGGTGCCCCACCTGCCAGGCTGGCTGATGGCGCCACCGCCCCTGCACCCTTGAACGAGGCCACCAGCCCTGCCCTCTCCGTCGCCGCCCGGGGGCTCAGCGACGCCATGGCCGCCATCCACCGGCGTGGCTGGTGCGACGGCACCGGCGGCAACTTCAGCTGCGTGCTTCAGCGCCAACCGCTGCGGCTGCTGATGGCCCCCAGCGGTGTCGACAAGGGGGCCGTGCCCCCCGAGCAGCTGATTGAGGTGGATGGGCGCGGCGCCGTGGTGCGGGGCCAGGGCCATGCCAGTGCCGAAACGGCTCTGCACCTGGCCATCGTGACCAGCTGCGGCGCCGGTGCGGTGCTGCACACCCACTCCCAGGCCGGAACGCTGCTCTCCCAGTGGGCCCTGCCCCTGGGGCGGCTGGAGCTCAGCGATCTGGAAATGCTCAAGGGGCTGGCGGGCATCAGCACCCATGCCTGCAGCGTGCACCTGCCGGTGCTCGCCAACGACCAAGACCTGCAACGGCTCTCGGCCCTGGCGGCACCCCTGCTGCCCGCCGCACCCCAGGGGCTGTTGATCGCCGGCCATGGGCTCTACGCCTGGGGCGACGACCTCCCCAGCGCCCGGCGGCACCTGGAGATCCTGGAATTTCTGCTGGAGCAGCGCTGGCGGCAGCTGCTGCTGGGGGCCCTGCACCCATACCCAGGCGCTTGAGCGCCGCAGCTGCCATGGCCATCACCCACCTGCTGCTCGACATCGAAGGCACCACCTGTCCGGTGAGTTTTGTGGCGGAGGTGCTGTTCCCCTACGCCCGCCGGGCCCTGGAGCCCTATCTGCAGCGGCATGGAGCCGAGCCAGCGGTGGCGGCCCTGGTGCAGGAGGTGGAAACGGCCTGGCGGCAAGATCCGCACCCGGAGGCCCAAGCCCTCTGGGCCGCTGCCAGCGAAGCCAGCACCCCAACCCACGGCGAGCGGGTGGTGCCATACCTGCAATGGCTGATCGACAACGACATCAAGCTCACCCCCCTCAAAGACCTCCAGGGCCGCATCTGGGCCGAGGGTTACGGCACAGGCACGATCACCGCACCGCTGTTTGGCGATGTGGCCGAAGCCCTGCGGCGCTGGCACGCCGCTGGGCTGCGACTGGCGGTGTACTCCTCGGGGTCGGTGCCGGCGCAGCAGCTGCTCTACCGCCACAGCGACAGCGGGGATCTAACCGGACTGTTCAGCCATTGGTTTGACACCCGCGTGGGCGCCAAGCAACAGCCCGATAGCTACCGGAAGATCGCCGAGGCGATGGGGGTGCAGGCCGGGGAGGTGCTGTTCATCAGCGATGCCCTGGGCGAACTGGAGGCGGCCCATGGGGCCGGCATGGCCGTGCTGCTAAGCGATCGCCCGGGGAACCCCAACCGCGACAGCGGGCCATTTGAGAGGATCAGCGATTACAGGCAGCTGGAACCAGGCCATGGCCCACAGTGAGCGCGATCGCGAGATCCTCCACCTCAACCAACAGCTGCTCGACAGCGTGGTGCGGGGCGACTGGGCGACCTACACCCAGCACTGCAGCGACGACCTCACCTGCTTCGAGGCGGAAACCAACGGCGTCCTCGTTGAAGGACTGCCCTTCCACCGTTATTACTTCGAGCTGCCCGGTGGCGAGGGCAGCCCCTCACCGGTGACGGTGACCATGGCCCGGCCGCATCTGCGCTGGCTGGGAGACGATGCCGTGGTGATCAGCTACACCCGGCTTAGCCAACGGCTGCAGAACGGCGAGCCGATCACCGCGAGCTGCTGCGAAACCCGTGTGTGGCAACGGCTCAACGGCCGTTGGCAGCAGGTGCACGTGCACCGCAGCTGACGGGCTTGCAGAAAATCAGACAACAAAAAAGCCACCCCTCGGGGTGGCTTTTTCTTGAGCAAAATAGTTTTACCTGGCATCGACCTATTTTCTCAGGGGGCTACCCCCCAAATATCGTCGGCGCTGCAGCGTTTCACAACCGAGTTCGAGATGGATCGGTGTGGT
>JBEBCX010000033.1:0-9586 GCA_041157425.1 Cyanobacteriota bacterium
CCTGCAGCGGTTGGGCTGTTGCGCCGCCACCGCCTTGGCCATTGAGGATTCCGCCAATGGCGTTGCTGCCGCCAGCACCGCCGGCCTGCCGGTGCTGGTGACCCGCAGTGCCTCCAGCGCCGCCGAGCCGGCCGAGGCCTTTGCGGCCGCCGCCGCCGAGCTGGATGGCCTGGGGGATGCGGAGGCACCGATGCGGGTGCGGCGCGGCCCCGCTTGCCCGGGCGGCCGGGTCACGCTCTCCTATCTGCAGCACCTGCTTTCCGCCCGATGACACCGCCGCCGCTGCAGGCCACCCGCTTTGAACGGTTGCTGCGGCAGCTGCTGGATGGGTTGTTCGGCGGCCTGCGCGGCAGTTGGCGGCGCCGCAGCCTGGCGGTGCTGGCGCTGTTGGTGGGCTTCTACCTGGGGCAGAACGTCACCTCCCTGTGGCTCACCCAGATCGGCAAACGCCCGGTGGCGGTGCTGGGGATCGTGCTGTTGATTGAGCTGGTGGTGCGGCTGCGCTCCCGCTGGGTGGCCCGTTCGGTGCCGCTGCCCTGGCTGATGGCGGACAACCTGCGCATCGGGGTGGTCTACGCCGTGGTGCTGGAGGGCTTCAAGCTCGGCTCATGACCCTCGAGGCCCAGCTGCTGGCCCACTGCCGTGGGCGGCTGGCGGCGGGCCAGCGGGCCGTGATCGGCCTCAATGGGCCGGTGGGGGCCGGCAAAACCACCCTCTGCCGGGAGCTGCAACAGCGCTTTGCCGCCGCCGGGATCCGCCTGGCGGTGGCCTCCATCGACGACGCCTACCTGCCGCTGGCCGATCGGCAACGGGCGATGGCGGGCAACCCCTTCGGCGTGCTGCGGGTGCCGCCCGGCAGCCACGACCCCGAAGCCCTGGCGGCGCCGATTCGCACCTGGCGCGCCGCTGCCGAGGCCACGCTCAGCCTGCCCCGCTTCGACAAAACCCTGCAGGGGGGGCAAGGCGACCGCACCACCCCCTGGAGCGGGCCGGCCGATGCCCTGCTGCTGGAGGGATGGCTGCTGGGCTGCAGGCCCTTGGAGGATTCCGTGTTGGCGGCCCAACTGCAGCGCTCCGATGGCCCGTTGGCGCCCCTGCGGCCGGCGGAGCGGGTGTGGCTGCAGCGCTGCAATGGGGCCCTGGCCGCCTACGGCCCCCTGTGGGATCTGCTCGACCAGTGGGTGGTGCTGTGGCCGCAGGATTGGCGGTTGCCGCGGCGCTGGCGCTTTCAGGCCGAGGCGCAACAGCGGCGCCGCGGGGGGGCCTGGCTCAGCCCGGAGCAGCTGAACGCGCTGGTGGATTCCAGCCTGCTGTCACTGCCACCGGCGCTCTACCAACGGCCGCTGCTGCCACGGGCGGCCTGGGTGAGGCTCCTGGATGGACGCCGGCGGGTGGTCTGGGAGGGCAGCGGTGCGGCTGCCCCCCCTGGGTTGGTGCCTGGAGACGAACGGGGAGGCGATCAGGCCTCGTCGCCGTCCTCCTCTGCCACGGGGTAAACGAAGCCCTGGGCACGGCCGCTCAGCACAGCCTTGCCGATCGAGAGGGCCTTGCGGGCGGCCACGGCGGCCTTGCCCTTCCAGGTGGCATGGCGCTGGTTCCGCTTGCCTTTCGAGGTTTTCTTCTTGGGAACAGCCATCCCGCTCGCTTTCAGCCAAACCAAGATCTTCCTTGGCCGACTCGCCTTTCGTCAAATCGCTAAGCTCCAGCCAACGGCAGAGCCCAGTGAGCAGCGGCGTTTCCACCGGGCAGTCCTCGCCGGAGCCAGGCCCCCAGCCGGGGGCGCCAGCCCGCCTCGACCTGTTCCGCGACCTGGGCCTCAGCCGCACGCCCCAACCCAGCTACAGCCAACTGCTGCAGCAGCTGCGCCAGGGCAAGGTGAAGGACCTGGTGCTCTCCCCCTCCCAACGCCAGGTGGGGGTCACCTACGCCGACGGCTCGCGGGTGCAGGTGCCCGTGTTCAGCAACGACCAGGTGCTGCTGCGCACGGCCCAGGCGGCGCGGGTGCCGCTCACGGTGCGGGATGACCGGCAGGACCAGGCCACCGCCAGCCTGCTGGCCAACGGCCTGCTGCTGCTGTTGCTGCTGGGGGGCCTGGCGCTGCTGATCCGCCGCTCCAGCCAGGTGGCCAACCGCACGCTCGGCTTCGGGCGCAGCAAGGCCCGCATGGTGCAGCCCGAGGCTGCCGTGGCGGTGCGCTTTGAGGATGTGGCCGGCATCGCCGAGGCCAAGGAGGAGCTGCAGGAGGTGGTGACCTTCCTCAAGCAGCCGGAGCGGTTCACGGCCGTGGGGGCCAAGATCCCCAAAGGGGTGCTGCTGGTGGGCCCGCCGGGCACCGGCAAAACCCTGCTGGCCAAGGCCATCGCCGGTGAAGCGGGGGTGCCGTTTTTCTCGATGGCGGCCTCCGAATTCGTGGAGCTGTTCGTGGGGGTCGGGGCCAGTCGGGTGCGGGATCTGTTCCGCCAGGCCAAGGAGAAGGCCCCGTGCATCGTGTTCATCGACGAGATCGATGCGGTGGGGCGCCAGCGGGGTGCCGGCATCGGCGGCGGCAACGATGAGCGCGAGCAGACCCTCAACCAGCTGCTCACCGAGATGGATGGGTTTGCGGAGAATTCCGGCGTGATCCTGCTCGCGGCCACCAACCGGCCGGACGTGCTGGACACGGCCTTGATGCGCCCGGGCCGGTTCGACCGCCGCATCACCGTGGATCTGCCCGACCGCCGCGGCCGCGAGGCGATCCTGGCGGTGCATGCCCGCAGCCGCCCCCTGGATCCGGAGGTGTGCCTGGCGGACTGGGCCAGCCGCACCCCCGGGTTCTCCGGCGCCGACCTCTCCAACCTGCTCAACGAAGCGGCGATCCTCACCGCCCGCCGCGAGCGCGACTGCATTGATGAGTCGGCCCTCAACGACGCCCTCGAGCGGATCACCATGGGGCTCACGGCGGCGCCCCTGCAGGACAGCGCCAAGAAGCGGCTGATCGCCTACCACGAGATCGGCCATGCCCTGATCACCACCCTGCTGCCGGCGGCCGATCGGCTCGACAAGGTGACGCTGCTGCCCCGGGCCGGTGGGGTGGGGGGCTTTGCCCGCACCATGCCCGATGAGGAGGTGCTCGATTCCGGCCTGATCAGCAAGGCCTACCTGCAGGCCCGCATGGTGGTGGCCATGGGGGGGCGTGCGGCGGAGCTGGTGGTGTTCGGCCCCAGTGAGATCACCCAGGGCGCCTCCGGCGACCTCGAACTGGTGAGCCGCATCGGCCGCGAGATGGTGACCCGCTACGGCTTTTCCCCCCTGGGGCCCCAGGCCTTTGAGGCCGAGGGGGCGGAGGTGTTCCTGGGGCGTGACTGGCTGCGCTCTGATCCCGCCTATTCCCAGGAAACGGGCAACCGCATCGATGCCCAGGTGCAACACCTGGCGCGCACGGCCCTCGACCAGGCGGTGGCGTTGCTCACCCCCCGCCGCCCCTTGATCGACGCCTTGGTGGAGGCGTTGATCGAGCAGGAAACCATCGAGGGGCCGGCCTTCAGCGCCATCGTGGAGCGCTACGAAGACCAGCCCCTGGCGTCGGCCAACGCCGATCCCGCCTCAGCTGAACCGGATGTCGAGGCTGCGCAGGTAGGTCTGTAGGCCGGCGTCCTGAATCGGCAGCAACCAGGCGGGGGCACCGCTCTCGTTCACGTGGGCGTGCCAGTGCCCGGGCGGGGTGATGAAGGCGCCGCCCGCCTGCCAGTCGACCCGCTGCGGGTTGCGGATGCTGCCGTCGTCGTTGAGGTCGCTGCCCACCAGGGTGTACACGCCGGGCTGGCAATCGATGATCAGATCGAGGGCCACCGACTGGTGCCGGTGCGGTGCCTGGGTGGCGCCGGCGGGCACCAGGCCGAACATGGCCCAGAGCACGTGGGTCACCGTGCGGGTGCTGGGCAGGTCGTGGTTGGCCAGCAGCAGGCTGAGGCGGTTGCTGCGCTCGCTGCCGGGGGCGGCCGCCAGGGCCTCGAGCTCCTGGCGCAACCAGGCGCCGCCGTAGTGGGTGGCGTCAAAGCGCGGCTGGCTGGGGCTCACCCCCAAGTAGCTCAGCAGCGGTGCGTCGTGCACCCAATAGAGAACGCTGGTGCTGTCGGCATGCAGCAGCGGCGCGGCGCCCGCCGGCAGCACGAACAGGTCGCCGGCGCTCCAGGCGATGTCGCAGGCGGGGCTGTTGCCCTCGGCGCTGCGCCGGCAGCTGCCGTGGCCGCTGAGCACAAAGAACAGCGAGCTGGTGGCCTGGGCCGCCGCCTTCACGCCCTCATGGGCCTGGATGCGAATGAAATGGGCCGCCAGCCCCGGGCTGGTGGCGGGCCCCGGCGAGCCGAGCCGTTGGCTGAGGTCGAGGGGCAGGATCGCGCTGGGGCCGCTGGCGTGCAGCTCAGGCCCCCAGGTGCAGTAGGGGATCGGGTCGGTGAGGCCGGGCCGCACCGGGTTGGCGGCGGCGCGGTAGTCGTACAGCAGCGCTTTTCCGGTGGCGTTTGCGGCCGTGCCGGCGGCGTTCCCGGTGGCGGAGGTGATGGCCTGCTCAGGGGTCTGGGTCATCGCACCACGGACAAGGGGGACGTTGCTGCCATTGAGCCCGAAGCGTCCGTTTGGATCTGCAGGCTTTGCAACCAACTGCTCAACACCAACAAGCGCTCAACCACCGGCCACGGCGGGCACGATGCTGACCTCGTCGCCGTCGCTGAGGGCGGTGGCCTGGTTGTCGAGGAAGCGGATGTCCTCGCTGTTCACGTAGACGTTGAGGAAGCGGCGCAGCTTGCCGGCCTCATCGCACAGGCGCCCCTTGAGGCCGGGGTAGCGGCCATCGAGGGCATCGATCAGGGCATCCACGCTGGCGGCCTCCAGGCTGACGCTGGCCTCGTCGTTGGTGAACTTCTGCAGGGGGGTGGGGATCAGAACCTGAACGGCCATGGTCAGAGGAGTGGCTGGGCGAGAGGGCTACAGGGGGGCGCTGGGGCTCAGGCGTTGGCCTGGGCCTGCTGCCAGGCGGCGTTGAAGCTGTCGAGCTGGGCTTCGATCGTGTAGGGCTGGCCGATGGCATCCGCCACGGCCTCGGTGGTCTTGAGGCCGTTGCCGGTGATGTAGGCCACGGTGCGCTCGTCGGGGTTGATCTTGCCCTGCTCCACCAGCTTCTTGAGCACGGCGATCGTGGTGCCGCCGGCGGTTTCGGTGAACACGCCTTCGGTTTCCGCCAGCAGCTTGATGCCCTCAACGATCTCGGTGTCGTTCACCGCGGCGATGGTGCCGCCGGTGCGGTTGGCGATGTCGATGGCGTAGGGGCCGTCGGCGGGGTTGCCGATGGCGATCGACTTGGCAATGGTGTTGGGCTTCACCGGGGTGATGAAGTCACGGCCTTCGGCGAAGGCCTGGGCGATGGGGCTGCAGCCCTCCGCCTGGGCACCGCTGAAGCGCACGGCCTTTTCATCCACCAGGCCGCACTTGATGAACTCGTCGAAGCCCTTGCGGATCTTGGTGAACAGGGAGCCGGAGGCCAGGGGCGCCACGATGTGGTCGGGCAGTTCCCAGCCCAGCTGCTCGATCACCTCGTAGCCGAGGGTTTTGGAGCCCTCGGAGTAGTAGGGGCGCAGGTTGATGTTCACGAAGCCCCAGCCGTAGGTGTTGGCCACCTCCGAACACAGGCGGTTCACCTGGTCGTAGTTGCCCTTCACCGCCATCAAGGTGGGGTTGTAGATCAGGGTGCCGAGCACCTTGCCCAGCTCCAGATCGCTGGGGATGAACACGCAGCACTCCAGGCCGGCGTGGGCGGCGATGGCGGCGGTGGAGTTGGCCAGGTTGCCGGTGGAGGCGCAGCTCACGGTTTTGAAGCCGAGCTCGCGGGCGCGGGTCAGGGCCACCGACACCACCCGGTCCTTGAAGGACAGGGTGGGCATGTTGACGCCGTCGTTCTTGATGTAGAGGCTCTTGAGCCCCAGGCGCTTGGCCAGGTTGTTGGCCTTCAGCAGCGGGGTGAAGCCGGTGCCCACATCGATCGGGTCGCCGGCGATGGGCAGGAATTCGCGGTAGCGCCAGATCGAGGCGGGGCCGGCCTCGATGGTGGCGCGGCTGACGCGGGCCTTGATGGCCTCGTAGTCGTAAACCACCTCCAGGGGGCCGAAGCAGACGTCTTCACAGACGTGGCGTGCACCGGCTTCGTAGGGCTGGCCGCACTCCTTGCAGCGCAGGCCCGTGAAGGTGGGCCCGGCGGTGGAGCGGGAGAGGGTCGCCGTCACGATCGCACCCAGGACAGTCGCAGGACGCTAGCAGCGCCGGCCGTGGCCTCGAATTAAAGCCGAGTCTGTAGGTCGGGTATTGGATCGGTGATTGGAATTCCCCGGCGTCTGGGCCAGTCGCTTGGGCCCGACTTGACCTGCCGGCCTGGGTTCCTAGCCTCCGCTGGTGATCGGATTCCCCTTTGCAGCCCCCCGCTGAACGCCTGACCCGCCCCTTGCGCTGGCTGGCCTGGTTGGGGCTGCTGTTGGCGGCGGTGCTGGTGCTGCCGCGGCTGGTGATCGAAAGCCAATGGTTTGGCCAGTTCGGCGCCGAACCGGTGATCCTGCGGCGCTGGTTGCTGCAGCTGCTGGGCTTCGGGCTGGTGTTCGGGCTGGGGGTGCCGCTGCAGCTGCAGCAACTGCGGCGCTGCTGGCGCCTGCGCCAGGGCTTTGCCCGCAAGCAGCTGCCGCCGGCCCCCCTGCTGCGGCTGCGGCCGCTCCCCCTGCTGCTGGTGCTGGCGGCCCTGCTGCTGCTGTTGGCGGGGGGCCTCACCTACCTGCTGGTGCAGGCCCGCGACCTGATCGTGGCCCCCTTCAGCGGCGAGGTGATCACCGGCATTCCGGTGTTCGCCGACCTGCCTCCCTGGCTGTTCCTCGGCCTGGCGTTGGCGCTGTTGCCGCTGCTGCTCTGGGCCCCGTACACCAGCCTGCGCATCATCCTGGCGGCGGCCCTGGTGGCCAGCGCCACCGCCGTGGCCCGGGGCTGGAGCCTGTGGTTGCCCGCCCTGCTGGCGGCCCCCTTCGGGGAGGCCGATCCACTCACCGGCTTTGACCTCAGCTTCACGGTGCTGCGCTTGCCGGCCCTGCACCTGCTGGTGAGCGTGGTGCTGGCCCAGGGCATGGTGGGGCTGGCGGGGTGCCTGTGGCTCACCCTCAGCGAGGGCAGCAGCCTCACCGACCTGCGCTACGCCGGCCTCAGCCCGGATCAGCAGCGGGTGCTGCAGCCGCAGCTGGCGGTGCTGGCGCTGATGGCGGCCCTCAGCAATGCCCTATCCCCCTTCGATCTGATGGTGCAGGGCAGCGGCGTGGCCGCCGGGGCCGGCTTCGTTGACCTGCACGTGCGCCTGCCGCTGCGCCTGGCCCTGGCCCTGCTGCTGGCCCTCACCGGCCTGGGGCTGCTGGTGCCCACCCCCCGCAGCTGGTTGCGGCGGGTGGCCCTGATCCCCCTGGTGTCCACCGCGGTGCTGGTGCCATTCATGGAGTGGGTGGTGGCCCCGGTGGTGCAGCGCATCTGGGTGCAGCCCCGGGAGCTGGAGCTGGAGACCCCCTACCTGCGCCGCAGCATCGCCGCCACCCGCCGCGGCTTCGGCTTGGAGGCGGTGCGGGATCTGGTGCTGCAGCCCCGGCAGCAGCTCAGCGCCGCCGACCTGAAGGCGGCGCCGGGCACCCTGGCCAACGTGCGGCTGTGGGACAGCACCCCACTGCTGGAGGCCAACCGCCAGCTGCAGCAGCTGCGCCTCTACTACCGCTTCACCTCGGCGGCGGTGGACCGCTATCCGCTCAACGGCGACCCCCAGCGCCAGGGCTCCCAGCAGGTGCTGATCTCGGCCCGCGAGCTCGACAGCTCCGCCCTGGCCCAGGGGGCCCGCACCTGGTTGAACCGCCACCTGGTGTTCACCCACGGCTATGGCTTCACGGTGTCGACGGTGAACACCGCCGGCGCTGACGGCCTGCCCCTCTACTTCGTGAAGGACCTGGGGCGGGGCCAGCAGGTGCAGGGCATCCCGCAGCTGGGCATCAGCGCCGAGCAGGCCCGCCGCGCCCTGCCGGTGGGGCGGCCGCGCCTCTATTACGCCTCCGCCCCCTCCCCCTACGCCATCGCCCCCACCCAGGTGCGCGAGTTCGACTACCCCGAGGGGGAGTTGAACGTGTACTCCCACTACGACGGCGGCTCCGGCGTGCCGATCCATGGCCCCCTCGACCGGCTGATGGCGGCCATCTACCTGCCGGAGCCGCGGCTGCTGTTCACCGGCTCGCTCACCCCCTCCTCACGGCTGCTGATCCGCCGCCAGGTGAACCAACGGCTGGCGGCCCTGGCCCCGTTCCTGCGCTTTGAGAGCAAGCCCTATCTGGTGACGGCCCGGGTGCGCAACACCCCCGGTTTCCGCCCCGATCACCACCAGTACTGGCTGCTGGATGGTTTCACGGTGAGCCGCAGCTACCCCTACTCCGACCCCAACCCCGCCGGCATCCGCTATTACCGCAACCCCGTGAAGGCGGTGGTGGATGCCTACAACGGCCAGGTGTGGCTGTACGTGAGCGATCCGAGCGACCCCCTGCTGCGCACCTGGCGCCGCGCCTTCCCGGAACTGTTCCGCCCCCTGGGGGCGATGCCGCCGGAATTGCTGGCCCACATCCAGGTGCCCCAGAGCCAGTTCCAGGTGCAGGCGGAGCGGCTGTTGCGCTACCACGTCACCAACGTGCGCACCTTCTACAACGGTGACGACGTGTGGGCGATTCCCCAGGAGATCTACGGCAGCGCCACCACCGCCGTGCGCCCGTATCACGTGACCGTGCAGCTGCCGGGTCAGAACCGGCCTGAGTTTGTGCTGCTGCTGCCGTTCACCCCCCTGCGCCGCCCCAACATGGTGGGCTGGTTGGCGGCCCGCAACGATCCGCCCCACTACGGGGAGCTGTTCCTGGTGCGCTTCCCGCAGCAGCGGCTGCTGCTGGGGCCGCAGCAGATCTCGGCGCTGATCGAGCAGGACCCGGCCATCAGCTATCAATTCGGCCTGTGGAACCGGGAGGGCTCCCGCCTGGTGCGGGGCAACCTGCTGGTGCTGCCGGTGGGCCAGGGGCTGCTCTACGTGGAGCCCATCTACCTGCAGAGCACCAGCAATGCCCTGCCCACCCTGGTGCGGGTGGTGGTCACCGATGGCCGCCGGTTTGTGATGGAGCGCAGCCTCCAGGATGCCCTGCGCAAGCTGGTGGCGGGTTGACACCAGCCCGTGGGCACAAAAAAAGGGGCCCGAAGGCCCCTGGGTGATGTGGATTGCCTGGGATCAGGCGGCCGGTTGCCTCAGGCGGCAACGGCGGTCTTGGGGTCGAGGGCGCCCTTGGCGTACAGACCGGCGTAGTAGTTGATGTCGCGCTGCTTGATCTTGCTGGCGTTGCCGGCACACCAGAACTGCTGGTAACGGTCGAGGCACACCTGCTTCATGTAGGCCCGGGCGGGCTTGTTGAAGTGGCGGGGGTCGAAGTTGGCGGGATCCTTGGCGGCGGCCTCACGGATGGCGGCGGTGAAGGCCAGGCGGTTGTCGGTGTCGATGTTCACCTTGCGCACGCCGTTGCGG
>JBEBCX010000034.1:0-9508 GCA_041157425.1 Cyanobacteriota bacterium
GATCGCGATGGCGGTCTTGCCGGTCTGGCGGTCGCCGATGATCAGCTCGCGCTGGCCGCGGCCGATGGGGATCATCGCGTCGATGGCGGTGATGCCGGTTTGCATGGGTTCATGCACCGACTTGCGCTGGATGATGCCCGGCGCCATCGATTCGATCAGGCGGGTCTCGGTGGTGGCGATGTCACCCTTGCCGTCGATCGGCTGGCCCAGGGGGTTCACCACCCGGCCGAGCATGGCGTCGCCCACGGGCACCGAGGCGATCTTGCCGGTGGCCTTGACGGTGCTGCCCTCCTGGATGCCGCGGCCCTCGCCCATCAGCACGGCGCCGACGTTGTCGTCCTCGAGGTTGAGGGCGATGCCCTCGGTGCCGTCTTCGAACTGCACCAGCTCACCGGCCATGACCTGCTCGAGGCCATAGACGCGGGCGATGCCGTCGCCGATCTGGAGCACGGTGCCGACGTTGCTGACGGAGACCGACTTGTCGTAATCAGCGATCTGCTGCTTGAGGATCGCGCTGATCTCGTCGGGGCGGATGGAAACCATGGGAGGCGTTGGAGTTGAGGACGGAGGTGAGAAGGGGGTACGGGTGCGGAGCTAGCTCACCTTGGCCAGCGCCAGTCCGAGGCGACGCACCTGACCCGCGAGGCTGGCGTCGATCACCTTGGAGCCGACCTTGACGACGAAACCGCCGATCAGATCGGAATCCACCTTGAGGTTGATCTCCAGCTTGTCGGTCCCGGCCACGGCCTGAACCTTCTTGGTGAGCTCGGCCTGTTGCTCTTCGGTGAGGGCGGTGGCCGAGGTCACGGTGGCGAGCGCGATGTTGCGCTGCTCGCGGTGCAGCTCGAGCGTGCGCTCGAGCACCGCATCGAGGATGCCGATGCGCTGGCGGTCGGCCAGCAGCTTCAGCAGATTGAGGAAGGAGGGGGTGAGCTGGCCGGAGAACAGCTTCTCCAGGGCGGCTTTCTTGGCCTCCACCTCAAGCACGGGCGACGCCATGGCCGACCGCAGCTCGGGGCTGGCCTGCCAGAGGCCAAGCAGGGCCTTGGCCTGGTCGACCACCTGGTCGACCTCCTTGCGGGACTCAGCCACCTGCAGGAACGCTTCGGCGTAGGGGCTGGTGATGGTGTTGAGCAACGGCATCAGGCTTTCCCCAGGGATTGGATGGACTGGTTCACCAACGTGGCCTGGGCATCGGCGCTGAGCTTGCCGGGGAGGCTGGCCAGAGCTTTCTCAATGGCCAGACGGGCCGCTTCGCGGCGCAGCTGGTTGCTGAC
Organism: Cyanobacteriota bacterium; assembly: GCA_041157425.1. Lineage (GTDB taxonomy): Bacteria > Cyanobacteriota > Cyanobacteriia > PCC-6307 > Cyanobiaceae > Vulcanococcus. The sequence goes on from JBEBCX010000034.1 coordinate 1,278, forward strand.
GCGGGCCGCTTCGGCATCGAGGTCGGCGGCGGCACCCTGCTTGACGCGGGCCATCTCTTCGATGGTGCGCTTCTCGCTCTCGAGGCGGATGGCTTCGGCGCGGGCCTTGCCATCGGCGCGGATCTGCTCGGCCTTCTGCTGGGCTGCAGCCAGGTCCTGCTGGGCCTGAGCCAGGGCCGTGGTGGCGGCGGTCAGGCGCTCCTCAGCGTCCTGCAGGTCGGCCAGGATGATGGCGCGGCGGCGCTCCAGGATCCCCCCCAGGAAGTTGGGGAGAAACTTGTAGAGGCCAAAAATCACAATCGCCAGGTTGACGATGTTGGTCTCGAACAGGTTGAGGTTCAGACCAAAACCGCCGTGGTTGGCGAAGAGGGTGGGGAGAGTCATTTCGCAGCCAGCAGACGGTTGACGATCAGGTCACCGAGCTTGTCGGCGTCGGTCTTGAGCTGGGCCATGGCCGCCGCACGCTGGCCATCGATCTCGCGACGGGCCTGCTCACGGGAAGCGTTGGCATCGGCCGTGGCGGCCGCCAGGGCGTCGCGGTAGAGCTTGTCGGAATCCTGCTCGGCCTCTTGGATCAGCTTCTGGGCGGCCAGACGGGCGTCCTTGAGCTGCTCCTTGAGGTCGGCCTCGAGGCGTTCCGCCTGGGCCAGCTTTTGCTTGGCCTCCGCACGGCTGGTGGTGACATAGCCCTCGCGTTCCTCAACAACCCGACCCACGGGGCTGAAGAACAGGGCATTGAGGATGAAGGTGAGGAGCACCACCTGCACCGCCATCAGCGGCAGGGTGGCATCGAGGTCAAACAGACCTCCCTCCGTTGCACCAAGCAGAAACCAGCTGGTCATGGGGCGGGGGCGCGGGCGGTTGTAGCTGGAGCGATGTCGCTGGGGCTGAAGGGCTGTTGGGAGTCAGGTCACCTGGGGTGACCAGACGACCGGAGTGGCTCCGGCGCGGAATCCTGTGGGGATCACCAACGCCGGAACCGACTCAGCCCCGTCGTGGGGCTTGATCAGCCAGCGAAGGGGTTGGCGAACAGCAGCACCAGGGCGACCACGAGGCCGTAGATGGTGAGAGCTTCCATGAAGGCCAGCGACAGCAGCAGGGTGCCGCGGATCTTGCCTTCAGCTTCGGGCTGGCGGGCGATGCCCTCAACAGCGCCGCCGGCAGCGGTGCCCTGACCGATACCGGGGCCGATGGCGCCGAGGCCGACAGCCAGACCAGCGGCGACAACAGACGCGGCGGAGGTGATGGAATCCATGGTGGAACGAAAGTGTGGGGCGCTGGGAGAGCGCGGACGGGGAACCGGGACGTTATCCCTGCGCCTGGGACATCTCGGGACTAACCAAGACGGGCCCGGATCGAGCCGGACCTGCGCGCAGAGAGTTTGCCAGACCGAGGGAGTCGATCCGGCGGGGGGAGGGCGACCTTAGTGGTGCTCCTCGTGCACCGCCTCACCGATGTAGTAAGCGGCGAGGGTGGCGAAGATCAGAGCCTGAATGGCACTGGTGAACAGGCCGAGGAACATGGCCGGCAGGGGCACCACCAGGGGCACCAGGAACGCCAGCACCGCCACCACCAGCTCGTCCGCCAGGATGTTTCCAAACAGACGGAACGAGAGCGAGAGGGGCTTGGTGAAGTCCTCGACAATCTTGAACGGGAGCATGATCGGGGTGGGCTCCACGTAGTACTCGAAATACCGGAAGCCTTTGCGGCTCAAGCCGGCATAGAAGTAGGCCAACGACACCAGCAGGGCCAGGGCCACCGTGGTGTTGATGTCGGCCGTGGGGGCCCCCAGCTCACCGCTGGGCAGGTGGATCAGCTTCCAGGGCACCAGGGCACCGCCCCAGTTGCTCACGAAGATGAACAGGAACAGGGTGCCGATGAAGGGCAGCCAGTCGCGATAGGCCTTCTCGCCGATCTGCTCGCGGGCCATGTCGCGGATGTAATCCCAGAGGAACTCCAGGAGGTTCTGCACCCCGCGGGGGTCGCGCTCCATCTTGCGGGTGCCCACCACCACAAGGGCCAGCAGGGCGCCCAGCACCACCCAGGAGCTGATGAAGACCTGGCCGTGAATCTTGAGATTTCCCAGCTGCCAATAGAGGTGTTGGCCCACCTCCAGTTCGGCAAAGGGAAGGGAGAACGGCAGAAAACCCATCGGGTCGAACGGTCGGGGTCGCGCAGGCGACGGTTCAGGGGCGGCCGGCTCGGAGATCGAGCGCGACCTGAATAATCAGGGCCGGTTTGTAGAGCAGGAAGCCGAGCAGAGCTGGCAACAACTCCAGCTGGGGCAGACGGGCGGCCGCCAGCACCAACACAACGGGCACGAGCAACTGCAGCTTTCCAACCTTCTTGGCGTCGGGCCCGAGACGGGCGACGCTGCGGCCGAGCAGCCGCAGATAGACCACCCCTGCAAGGGAACCCACCAGCACGGAGGCGGCGGTGTGGAGGTCGAACACCAGAGCCGTGATCAACACCGCCAGGACGGCGGCGATCAGGGTGGCGAGAAGGAGGCGCCGCTGAAGCTGCGCGTAGTCGTCACCGCGGTCGTCGGCACAGGGGTCGACGGCGTGGTTGGCGGCCGCGGAGGCGACCACTGACGACGGGGATTCCAGGGGATCAGACACGCTTTGACCGGTGGATTCCCCCAGGTCAGTCGCCACTGCATCCTCCGGAGACGATGGAGCGGGTGACTGGAGCGGAGGGGTAGCCAGCAAAGGCGCCGACGCACTGAAAAGGCGCGTGGAATTTATCACGCAGCAGAGCTGGGCCCGGGCTTGAGCAGAAGCACCCGCTGGGCCAGCAATTCCCTCGCCACGCGGGCCATCTGGCCCTCAGACCAACCCAGGGGCAAGGCCCCCAGGGCGGTGCCGGCGGGGGCCTGCTCCAGGGCCTGCATCAGGGCCAGACCGTCGCTGGACAGATCCAAGGGGGCCATGTCGGAATCCAGCAGGGCCTGGCCGGGCCAGCCCCAGAGGCAGCGGTTGCGCGTGCCGCTTGCCGCCAACAGGGCGCGGTCATCGTCCCAACGGTGCTCCACCAGGGGGGCCTTGGCCAGGAAAAACTCAAAGTGGCTGATGTCGGGGTCGAGGTCCTCCACCAGCTGCCAACGCTGCAGCGGCGGCAGGGCCTGGGCCCGCTCCAGCAACTCCCCCTGCAACAGCCGCGCCGGATCCCACACCTGGGGATTGGAGAAGCCGGCGAACTGCAGATCGGCACTGGCCACGAAGGCCATCAACCGCTCCAGGTTGTAACTGGTTTCCTGGGGGTGCAGGTACATGTCGGCGAAATTGGCGTCCGCGGCGCAGTCGAGGGCCCAGCGCTGCTCGTGATGGCGCCGCAGGCGGTTGTGCTCCGGCAGCTCCGCCAGCAGCTGACGGCCGAGCCGCAGCCCTGGCTCCCCGGTGCCCACCGCCAGGGCGGTCAGCGCACGCTGGGTGCGGTGGATCTCCCAGCGCCCCCCATCGGCGTACAGAAACAGGTGCAGCAGCGCACCGGGTTTGAGCAGGGCCGCCAGGGCCCGCAGGCCCGCCTCCGGTTCCCGCAGGTGGTGCAGCACCCCCACCGAATTGATGTAGTCGAAGGGGCCTTCCCCCTGCAGCTCCAGCAGGCTGCGGTTCTCGATGCGAACCCGGGCCTGGGCCCCGCCACCGGACCGTCGCAGCCGCTCACGGGCCACCTCCAAGGTGCCGGGGGAGATGTCCACCGCCAGGATCTCGGCCCCGGGATTGAGGTGGGCGAGGTAGTCGGTGCTCACCCCGGTGCCGCAACCGGCATCCAGGATGCGCAGGGGTTCACCCGCCTTGTGATCCGGGGGCAGGGCTCCGGTGCAGGCGGCGTAGGCCGCATCCACGCACCAACGCCAGTTGTACCCGGGCGGCGGGCCGTCCTGGAGGGGGTCTCCGGGGTAGGGGAAGCGGTCGTAGAAGGCACTCACCACAGGGGTGGCGGCGTCTGCTGGGGCCTGGGTCATCGGGTGGGCGTCCGGCGCAGGGGGCCGGGTGGAGCCCCGGCTCAGGGGGAGCATTTCATGCAGCCCGCCACCGCCGCTGCGGGTCCGGCGACGGGCTGCAAACATTTGTTCATGGGCCGCCGGGAGGCCAGAGGGCCAGCCGTAACGTGCCCAGGCCAGGCTCGCTCTCATCCATGACTGTGACCGCCAGCAGCGGCAGCAGCAGGGTTGCTCCTCAGCGCTACGACACCCTGCCGCTCTCCAGCGTCCGCCAGGCGGAACAGCAGGACCGGTTCCTCGATGGCGGGGAGCTGAACAACCTGGTGACCTTTTTCCAGAGCGGCCAGCTGCGGGTTGAGGCGGCGCGGCGCGTCTCCGCCAACGCGGAGGCGATTGTGGCCCGGGCCGCCAGCCGGATCTTTGCCGGCGGCACCCCCCTCTCCTATCTGGATGCACCGCTGAGCCCGGTGGCCAGTGCCGAGGGCGCACCGCTCGCCAGCGACCAGGCGGCCTTCCAACGCTCGGTGCAAACCTTCGCCGGCGCCAGCGGCGGCCCCCAACGCGGCAACGCCTTCACCCGTCTGCTGGAGGGTGCCGGTGGCGACGCCGATGTGCGCGTGGTGCTGCCCACCGGCTTCAGCCCGATTTCGGTGGCCCGCTACGGCACCGAGCGGATGAAGAAGTCGATCCGCGACATGGCCTGGTTCCTGCGCTACGTGGGCTATGCCGTGGTGGCGGGCGATCCCAGCATCCTGCGGGTCAACACCCGCGGCCTGCGCGATGTGCTCGAGAAGGGCTGCTCCCTGGCCGCCACCAACGTGGCGCTGCAGGAGATGCGCGCCGGCGCCGCCGAGCTGCTCAAGGACCTCCCCGAAGCGCGCCAGCTGCTGATCGAGAGCTTCAACGTGCTGATCGAGGAGCTGGCGGTGCCCACCCCGTCGCCCCGCCAGCGCTTGGGCAGCCCCGAAAACCAGGGCCTGCAACTGCCCGCCATCTACGCCCTGGCGGCCCAGGGCAAGGCGATCCGCTACACCATGAAGCCCGCCATGACGGGCGCCCAGAAGGCCGAGGTGGTGCGCGCCGCCTACCGGCAGGTGTTCGAGCGCGACATCGCCAAGGCCTACAGCCAGGTGCCCTGCCCGGTGGAAGCCACCCAGGTGCGTCAGGGCGACATCTCCATGCGCGAATTCATCCGCGCCCTGGGCCACAGCAAGGAATACCAGCAGCAGTTCTTCGGCCGCTTCGTCAACAGCCGTGTGGTGGAGCTGGCCTTCCGCCATTTCCTCGGCCGGGGCATCAGCTCCAAGGAGGAGTTCACCCGCTACTTCGACATCGTGTCCGCCCAGGGCCTCAAGGGCCTGGTGGACGCGCTGATCAACACCATGGAGTACGCCCAGGTGTTCGGCGAAGAAACGGTTCCCTACCTGCGGGACATCGGTGAAGAGGCGCAGGAGAGCGCCGGCTGGGGCTCCAACCGCAAGCTGTTCCGCTTCAGCGCCCCGTTTGAAGGCGCACCCCAGTACGTCACCCTCTACGCCAGCTACCGCCAGCCCTACGCCGACCAGCACCCCTACGGCGGCGGCAACGACCCGCTGGGCCTCAACTACGGCGCGATCTTCCCCTCCGGCACCGCCAGCGTGAGCACCCGGCCGGCGCCGCTCAGCTACGACACCCGCCGGATCCTGGTGGGCAATGGCATGCGCCAGCCGGGCCAGATGAACAGCCCGCAGTTCCGCGCAGCCGTGCCCCGCAAGCTGGGGCCGAAGGTGGTGCGTCTGCAGCAGATCGCCACCGGTGGAGCCTCGGTGCCCCGCCGCGGCGGCCAGCCCAGCATCCGCAACACCGAAGCCAGCACCCAGGCGGTGATCCAGGCGGTGTATGTGCAGATCCTGGGCAACAGCGGCTACGCCGGCGAGCGCAACACCGTCGAGGAGATCAAGCTCGAGAACGGCGACCTCAGCCTGCGGGAATTCGTGCGCCAGGTGGCGCGCAGCGATGCCTTCCGCCGTCGCTACTGGAGTGGCCTCTACATCTGCAAGGCCATCGAGGTGATGCACCGCCGCATCCTGGGCCGCCCCACCTTCGGCCGTTGGGAGATCGACGCTTACTTCGATGTGGCGGCCCGCAAGGGCTTCTACGGCGTCGTGGACGCCATGGTGAACAGCCGCGAATACAACGATTGCTTCGGGGAGGACACCGTTCCCTACGAACGCTTCATCACCCCCACCGACCTCAACACGCGGCGGGTGCCGGCCCTGAAGCGTGCCTTCAACGCGGCCGCCTACGCCGACATCACCCCGCGCATCCGTCCGGAGGTGACCCCGCCCGAAGCCTTCCGTGGCAGCGGCAGCCTCACGGCCCGCAACCTGCCCGGCCGCACCGGCGTGGTGCGCGGCGGCTGGAGCGCCACCCTCACCGGCGGTGAAACCCTCGCCCCCACGCCCAGCAGCGCCAGCGGCCCCGCCTCCGTGCAAAGCCGGCCGGCCCCCACCCGGCGCTGGAGCGCCCCCCGCTGGCAACCCGGCGGCGGTGTGGCCACCGCCTGGAGCAGCGGTGCCAGCGGGTACGCCAGTGCCCCGGCCGCCCCGAGCTCCGTGGGCCGCCCCAGCGGTGGCTGGAACGCGTCCGTCGCCAGCGGTGCCCCCGCCGGCACGGCCCAGCAGCCCGGGGCCGCCATGGTCAAGGCGCTGCAACCCGGCAATCTCCAGGGCTTCGCCAAGCGCAAGAGCCTCAGCCCGGTGGTGTGCCTGTCGCGCAACCCCGGCACGGCGGAGGTCACCGAGGCCATTGAGGCGGTCTACCGCCAGCTGCTGGGCCGCCAGCCCCTGGCGGCGGAACAGCTCGGGGATGCCGAATCCCAGTTCCGCAAAGGACAGCTGTGCGTGGCGGAGTTCGTGGCCCGCGTGGCCGGCAGCGACCTGTTCCTGAGCCGGCTCAACCGCATGGTGCCGTTCAAAGCGGCAGCCGCGGCCTACCTGGCCCTCCTGGGCCGGGCCGCCGAGCCGGCCGAAACCAGCCGCTTCCTCAGCACCCGCTGCAACGACGGCCTGCGCTCGGCCGTGGATGCCGTGCTCAACAGCCCGGAGTACGCACGCAGCTTTGGCCGCGACACCGTGCCCCACCTCAAGGGCATGGCCACCAGCGATGGCCTGCCGCTGAGCAGCGTCAACCGCACCGCCGCCCTCTACGGCGGCAACGCCGCCCTCAACCCCCGCTGAGCCCAGCGGAACCCAAGCCTGGAATCAGCCCAGCACCCCGCCACCGGCGGGGTTTTTTATGGGCCACGCGAAGGATTGGATTGTGATACAAATTCACCTGAAAAAAAGGCGGGTTTGTTGTCAACAACTTGCGCACATGCGTCTTAGCGGCAATGCCTGAGAATCCCTGTGGCACAAGGTTTTTCGGGCACGCGTATCGCCACGAAGCGCCGTGAAGAACTGTTACCGGGCTTCCGGGCGTCGCAGGGCGTTGGCACAGAATGACTCGGCGGTCAGCACTGCTGCCGCACCTTCAGCCGCCGCAAGCCGGCTGGAGCCCACCCCTTACCCACCGGATATCGGTCTCCGTTCAGGCGACCGCTTGTTTCGAGGCAGAACTGCATGAGCATCGTCTCCAACTCGATCATCAACGCGGACGCCGAAGCCCGCTATCTCAGCCCTGGCGAACTCGACCAGATCAAGGCTTTCGTCAGCGGCGGTCAGCGCCGTCTGCGCGTGGCCCAGGTCCTGAGCGAGAGCCGTGAGCGCATCGTCAAGACCGCCGGCGGCGCCCTGTTCCAGAAGCGCCCCGACGTGATCTCCCCCGGCGGCAACGCCTACGGCGAGGAGATGACCGCGTCCTGCCTGCGCGACATGGACTACTACCTGCGCCTGGTGACCTACGGCATCGTGGCCGGCGATGTGACCCCGATCGAAGAGATCGGCATCATCGGCGCCAAGGAGATGTACCGCTCCCTGGGCACGCCCCTCGAGGCCATGGCCGAAGCCGTGCGCGAGATGAAGAACGCCGCCATGGGTCTGCTCACCGGTGGTGACGCCGAAGAGGCTGGCTTCTACTTCGACTACGTCGTCGGCGCCCTCTCCTGAGGTTGCTTCCTCTCCACCACACCGCCTCTTCGAACAGGTTCCATGCAAGACGCCATCACCAACGTCATCAACCAGGCCGACGTTCAAGGCCTGTACCTGGACAGCTCCTCCATGGGCCGTCTGGAGCAGTACTTCTCCAGCGGTGAGCTGCGGGTTCGTGCCGCCGCCACCATCAGCGCCAACGCTGCGGCCATCATCAA
>JBEBCX010000035.1:0-9403 GCA_041157425.1 Cyanobacteriota bacterium
CCTGGATCGGCGCTACGCCCTGGAGCGCTGGCCCGACTTCAACGGCCCCCTCTGGAGTGCGCAGTGCCAGGCCGCCGCCGCTGCGCGGCGCAACGGGCTGGCCAATGGACAGGCTCTGGCACCGATCGTGGGCAACGAAGCCGATCCGCTGGTGCTGGAGCAGGCCCGGGCCAACGCCGAAGCCGCCGGTGTCGCCCCCTGGCTGCAGTTGCAGCAGGGCGACTGCCGCGACTTTCAGCCCCCCAGTGGGCCCGGAGTGCTGGTGTGCAACCCGCCCTACGGCGAGCGCATCGGCGAGCCAGACCAGCTCGAGCAGCTCTATGCCGACCTGGGCGCCATGGTGAAACAGCGCTGCAGCGGCTGGGACCTGTGGCTGCTGAGCGGCAACCCCGAACTCACCGGCGCCCTGCGCATGAAAGCCAGCCGCCGCATCCCCGTGAGCAACGGCGGCATCGACTGCCGCTGGTTGCACTACGCCATCCGCTGACCAAACCAGCCAAATCCAGCACAATCAGCCCAGCTCCGCCCCGGCCCCATGCCCCTGATGGCCAGCCTGCAACCGCAACTGGCCTCGGTGCCGATCGAACTGCAGGTGCTGTTCATCGGCGCCGTGTACCTCGGCAGCCTGATCATCAGCCACTACTCCATCCGCATCGGCGTCCCGGCGATCCTCGGGGTGCTGGTGCTGGGGCTGCTGATCAACATCAACGCCCTCAACGTGACCCACGAGGAGGTGGAGAAGCTGCAGCTGTTTGCCCTGGCACTGCTGCTCTTCTACGCCGGCCTCAAGACCGACCTCAAGGCCATCCGGGGCTTTCTCAACTACGGCCTGATGCTGGCCGTGGGGGGGGTGGCCCTCAGCACCCTGGTGCTGGGCGTGGGCTTGCAATGGCTGGGCTCCAACGACGCCGCCGCCATTGATCTGGGCCTCGGGCAGCCCCACGCCATGCCCTTGGGGGTGGCCGTGCTGATCGCCAGTTGCCTCGGCTCCACCGACACCGGCCCCACCGTGAGTGTGTTGCGGCAGGTGGGGCGCTTGATGCCCGAGCGGGTGCGCCACCTGCTGGAGTTCGAGTCGGCGGTGAACGACCCCAGCGCCCTGATCAGCTTTCAGATCTGCACGCTGCTGTTTGTGGCCAGCCCCGGCGGCACCACCGTGTCCAACCTGCAGATGCTGGACACGGTGGTGAGCGGCCTGATTCAGCAGTTTTCGTCGGGGCTGCTGCTGGGGGTGGTCTTCGGCTTTCTGGCCCGCTGGGTGATCAACCGGTTTGTGGATGAGAAGGAGCAGCTGCTGGTGGTGGCGATGTCGATCGCCTTTCTCACCTACGGCTTCACCCACCAGGCCGGCGGCTCTGGCTTTGTGGCGGTGTACGTGGCCGGGCTGTTCATGACCAACCTCCACTACCGCAACCCGGAGGTGAACCACGAGGCCCTGCAGGAGGTGCTGGCCCCGTTCAACGCCATGACCGAAATCAGCATCTTTCTGCTGTTTGGCCTGTTGGTGAACCCCATGGACCTGACGCCCAACCTGGGGCTGGGGGTGGGGGCTGCCCTGCTGCTGATGCTGGTGGCCCGCCCGGTGAGCGTGCTCTGTTTTCAGCCCTGGTCGCCCTTCAGCCGCCGAGAGAGCGTGTTGATCAGCTGCTGCGGCATGCGCGGCGCCGTGCCCCTGGCCCTCTCCTTCAACGTGGTGCAGGTGATCCCCACCCTGCAGGGTGTGCCGGCGGACCTGGCACCCACCCTGGCCGCCAATGCCCAGAGCATCGTGTTCATCGTGGTGATCCTCAACCTGCTGATTGAGGGGTTGAGCCTGCCGCCGCTGTGCCGCTGGCTCAACGGCCGAGCAGCGCCCGGGTTGTCTTCGTGAGGCCGGCCATGGTTTCCGGCAGGTAGGGGCCGCGGGTGAGCCAGCCGCCGATGCGCAGCATCGCGCCGCTGAGCAGCAGGTTGACCCCCACCAGCGCCAGGGCCGCCTGGGGCCAGGCCCAGCCCAGCTGCCCATGCCACCACAGCAGCAGCGCCAGCTCCGCCGCCACCAACGCCAGCAGCAGGGCGCAGAGCCCGCCGGCCAGCAGCACCACCCCGGAGATCAAACGGCGCTTCTCGCGATCCGCTTCCTTCAGCGCGATGCGCACGTGCAGGTCCATCACCGAGCCCACCAGCCCGGTGACCCGGGAGGCCGCCTGCAGGGGAAGGGTGGAGCGGCGCCGCTCGCCGCGGGAATCCTGGGGATCGGGCACGGGGTTGGGGGTGGCGTCAGTCATGGAGGGCCTCAGGCGGAGCGGCGGCCGGAGGCCAGCAGCAACCCGGTGATCAGCCCCACGCCGGCGGCGATGCCGAGGGCCATCAGCGGCCGCTCGCGCACGGGCTTTTCGATCCGCGGCCGCAGGGTGTGGTGCAGGTCATCCAGCAGCGTTTCCAACTGCTCCTCCAGGGGCCGCAGCGAATCCGCCAACTGGTGCACCTGGTCGCCGCTCACCTGCACCAGCTCCAGCAGCTGCTCCTTGATGCCCTCGCTGGTGCTGCCGGTTTGGCGGGCGATCACCTCCACCACGGTGTCGAAGCTGCCGCGGGTGGCCTCGAGGGTGTGGCGCGCCACCTCCGGCCATTCCCGCTGGATGGTGGGCAGCAGGCTTTCAAACCGCTCCCGGAACTCGGCCGTGGTGGCGCCGGGGGCGGCACCATCGCCGCCGGTGCCGTTGCTCGGAGAGTCGTGGTCCATGGCGCGGCCTGTCATCCCCCCAAGGTAAGGACGGTTGCTTGAAATCGTCAGGGGTTCGGCTACCTTGCACCTGCTCGGCGCTCGGGCCTGTTGGTTCACATCAATCAGGTAGAGCTGACCAACTTCAAGTCGTTCGGCGGATCGATGACGATCCCGCTCGACCAGGGGTTCACGGTGGTGACGGGCCCCAATGGGTCCGGCAAGAGCAACATCCTCGACGGCATCCTGTTTTGCCTGGGCCTGGCCAGCAGCCGCGGCATGCGGGCCGAGCGGCTGCCCGACCTGGTGAACAGCGCCATGCTCAAGCAGGGCAAGGCGGCCGAAACCGTGGTGTCGGTGCGCTTCGACCTGAGCGACTGGCAGCCCGATGAGGCCGAAGCGGGGCTGGAGCCCAGCGACGACGGCCCCTGGATTCAGCCCGGGCAGCCCCACTGGACGGTGACGCGGCGGTTGCGCATCGCCCCGGGCGGCACCTACGCCAGCAGCTACAGCGCCGACGGCGTGCCCTGCAACCTGCAACAGCTGCAAACCCAGCTGCGGCGCCTGCGGGTGGACCCCGAGGGCAGCAACGTGGTGATGCAGGGGGACGTGACCCGCATCGTGTCGATGAGCTCCCGCGACCGCCGGGGCCTGATCGACGAGCTGGCCGGCGTGGCCCTGTTCGACTCCCGCATTGAGCAGACCCGCTCCAAGCTCACCGAGGTGCAGGAGCGCGAGGAGCGCTGCGCCATCGTGCAGCAGGAACTGCTGATGGCGCGCCAGAAGCTGGAGCGCGACTGCGCCAAGGCGCGCACCTACCAGGAGCTGCGCGAGCGCTTCCAACGGGGTCGCCTGCAGGAGCAGGTGCTGGGCTACGAGCAGGCCCAGGAGGATCTGCGCCAGTTGCAGAGCCGCCAGCAGGCCCTGGGGCGCCAGCAACAGAGCGACCGCGACGCCATCGCCGAAGCACGCTCCGCCCTCGAGCAGAGCAGCAAGGCCCTTGAGCAGCTGCAGGCCGAGGTGAAGGGCCTCGGGGAAGACAGCCTGCTGGCGGTGCAATCGGAGCTGGCCGGGCTCGAAGCCAGCGGCCGCGAGTTGGCCCGCCAAGCGGAGAAACACCAACAGAGCGCCGAGGAGCTGCAGCGCCAGCGCCAGGAGCTCACCCGCCAGCAGGGCGACCTGCGCCAGCAGCAGATGGCCCTGGCCGGCGGCGACGACCAGGCCGAGCTCGAGCGCGCCGAGGAGGCTTGCCGCAGCGGTGAAGCGGCGGTGGAGCTCTCGCGGCGGCGCCTGGGGGAAGTGGCGGGCCGCAGCGGCAGCTGGCTGGAGGAGCAGAAGCAGCGCAGCCGCCGCCGCCAGGAGCTGCAAACCGAGCTCTCGCCGCTGCAGGCCGAGCAACAACAACTCAACGAGCGGCTGCGCCAGGAGCAGGAGCGCCTCAGCGAACTGCAGCAGCAACTCCAGGACGATGCCGCCAGCAGCGACGGCATGACCAGCTCCCTCAGCCAGCTGGAGGGGGAATGGCAACAGCTGCTCAACACCCTCCACCAGGAGCAGACCCGTGCCCAGGAGTTGGTGGAGGCCCTGGCCCTGCAGCAGCGCACCCGCCAGCGGCTGGAGCAGGAGCAGGGCACGCTCGAGCGCGAGATCGCGCGGCTGGAATCCCGGCGCGAAACCCTCCAGGAAAGCCGCGGCACCGGCGCCCTGCGGCTGCTGCTGGAGGCCGGGCTGGAGGGGATCCACGGCCCGGTGGCCCAGCTGGCCGAAGTGGAAGAGCGCCATCGCCTGGCCCTGGAGGTGGCCGCCGGTGCGCGCCTGGGCCAGGTGGTGGTCGACGACGACCGCATCGCCGCCCGGGCGATCGAGCTGCTCAAGAGCCGCCGCGCCGGCCGCCTCACCTTCCTGCCCCTCAACAAAATCCGCGGCAACGGCTCCAGCTCCAGCAGCAGCGGCGCCGCCCTGCAGCGGGGCTCCGGCGCCGGGGCCGATGGCCTGGTGGGCCGCGCCGTCGACCTGGTGCGCTTTGAGCCCGTTTACGGGGAGGTGTTCCGCTACGTGTTCGGCGACACGCTGGTGTTCGACAACCTGGCCAGCGCCCGCCGTGAACTGGGGCGCTGCCGGGCGGTGACCCTCGATGGCGAACTGCTGGAGAAGAGCGGCGCCATGACCGGCGGCAGCCTGCAGCAGCGCGGCAACCAACTCAGCTTCGGGGCCGCCAGCGATGCCGATGAGGCCGAACCGCTGCGGCGTCGGCTGCTGGAGCTGGGCGAAACCCTCGCGGCCAGCCAGCGCAAGGAGGCCGAACTGGGCCAGGCCCTCGATCAACTCCGGCCGCAGCTGAGCCAACAGGAGCAGCGCCGCGCCGCCCTCGAGGCCGAACGCACCGCCGCCCAACGGGCCAGTGGCCCGCTGCAGCAGCGGCAGCAGCAGCTCAGCGCCCGCATCGCCCAGATCGAGGCCGATCTGGCCCAGGGCCAGCGGAGGCTGCAGGAGCTGGTGAACGCCCTGGGGCCGCTGCAGCAGGCCTTGGGTGAACTGGAAACCCAGGAGGCCAGCGCCCAGGCCAGTGGCGACAGCGAACGCTGGCAGGGGCTGCAGCAGGAGCTGGAGGCCGCCGACGCGGCCCTCACCAACGCCCGCCAGGGCCGCGATGCCCTGCTGGCGGCGCGGCGGGAACGGGCCCTGGCGGCGGAGCGGCTCAGCAGCCAGCTGGAGGCCCTGGCCCAAGAGGAGCAGCGGCTGGTGCAGGCGGTGAATGCCCTGTTGGCCGAGCGGGCCGAATGGAAACAGCAGCAGCAGGCGGAACAGGAGCGCCGCAGCGCCCTCGAAACCCAGCAGCAGGAGCTGCAGGAGCGCTTCGGGGAGCGGCGCCGTGCCCGCGACGAGGCCGAAGCGCAGCTGGCCCTGCAACGGCAAACCCTGCAACAGAAGGAGTGGGAACTGCAGCGCCTGGGGGAGGAGCTGCAGGCCTTGGCGGAGCAGGAGCGCAGCAGCGGCCAGCGGCTGGAGCAGCTGCAGAAGGAGTTGCCCGACCCGCTGCCGGAGATCCCCGAGGAGGTGCGCGGCGCCGGCCTCGAAGCGCTGCAGGCGGAGCTGCGCGCCCTGCAGCAGCGCATGGAAGCCCTCGAGCCGGTGAACATGCTCGCCCTGCAGGAGCTCGAAGAGCTGGAGCAGCGCCTCGGGGACCTGCAGGAGCGCCTCGATGTGCTCTGCAAGGAGCGCGAGGAACTGCTGCTGCGCATCGAAACCGTGGCCACCCTGCGCCAGGAGGCCTTCATGGAGGCCTTCAGCGCCGTGGACGGCCACTTCCGCGAGATCTTCGCGGGCCTCTCCGACGGCGAAGGCTTCCTGCAGCTGGAAAACAGCGAAGCGCCGCTGGAGGGGGGGCTCAACCTGGTGGCCCACCCCAAGGGCAAGGCGGTGCGGCGGCTGGCCTCGATGAGCGGCGGCGAAAAGTCGCTCACGGCCCTCAGCTTCCTGTTTGCCCTGCAGCAGTTCCGCCCCTCGCCCTTCTACGCCCTCGATGAGGTGGACAGCTTCCTGGATGGGGTGAATGTGGAGCGGCTGGCGGCCCTGATCGCGCGCCAGGCCGATGCGGCGCAGTTTCTGGTGGTGAGCCACCGCCGCCCGATGATCGGCGCCGCCACCCGCACCATCGGCGTCACCCAGGCCCGCGGTGCCCACACCCAGGTGGTGGGATTACCACCGGCGGCCTGAGGAAGGCCCCTTGGCCCTCGGCCACAATGCGCCCATGACAACCACCCCCACCGGCAGCGACCCCAACGCCACCCCGAGCGATCGGCTCTGGCTGCGCTCGGAGCTGATGGGCACCCAGGTGATCACCCGCGACACGGGTCGCCGCCTGGGCGTGGTGGGTGAGGTGGTGGTGGACATCGACCGCCGCGAGGTGGTGGCCCTGGGCCTGCGGGACAACCCGCTCACCCGCTTCCTGCCGGGCCTGCCCCGCTGGATGCCCCTGCAGAGCATCCGCCAGGTGGGCGACGTGATCCTGGTGGATTCCGCCGACTCGCTCTCGGAGGGGTTCAACCCTGACCGCTACTCCAAGGTGATCAACTGCCAGGTGATCACCGAGGCCGGCGAGCAGCTGGGGCGGGTGCTGGGCTTCAGCTTCGACATCGAAACCGGGGAGCTCACCAGCCTGGTGCTCGGCGCCCTGGGGGTGCCGCTGCTGGGGGAAGGGGTGCTCAGCACCTGGGAGCTCACGGTGGAGGAAATCGTGAGCAGCGGGCCCGATCGGATCATCGTGTACGAGGGGGCCGAAGAGAAGCTCAAGCAGTTGGGCACCGGCCTGCTGGAGAAACTGGGCGTGGGCGGCCCCAGCTGGGAGCAGGAGGAGCGCGAGCGGTACCGGCTCAATGCCGTGCCGGTGGAAAACCAACTGGCCGCTGGCCAGCCCACCGCCCAGGAACAGCAGCGCCGCATCCAGCCCGCCACCAACCGCCGCTTCGAACCGGAAGACGACTACGACTACGTGGAGGTGGACCAACGCCGCGAGCGGGAACCGCTGCGCCAACGGCGCTACCTCGACGACGACCCGTTTGACCCACAGCCCCAGGGGCGCCCCCAGGCGCGGCCCGAACCACGCCGCGAACCGCTCGACGCCCGCCCCGAGCCCATGGGCGAGCCCCCCCGCCGCCGCTACGTGCGCGACGAAGCCCCCCTGGATGTGGAACCCCTCGACCAGGACCCCTGGTAGGTCCCCTGGTGAGCCTTGCGCCCCCTGGCCAGGCCGGCGATCGCTGATACGGTTGGCGCCGCACAATCCCGTCGATGAGCGCCTCCCCCCTGCAGCTTGGCCTGGTGTTCGGTGGGGTGTCCGGGGAGCACGCGGTGTCGATCCGATCCGCCAACACCGTGGCCGCCGCCCTGCGGCGCGGCGCCAACGCCGAGCGCTACCAGCTGCGCTGCTTCTACATCGACCAATGGGGCCACTGGTGGCCGCCGGCGGTGGCCGATGCGGTGCTGGCCAAGGGCACCCCGGCCACGGCCGACGAACTGCCCGCGGCGTCGCTGCGCCCGGGCTTCCAGGGCTTCCCCGAGGGGGCCCTCGACATTCAGGTGTGGGTGCCGGTGCTGCATGGCCCCAACGGTGAAGACGGCACCATCCAAGGGCTGTTCAGCCTGATGCAGGTGCCCTTCGTGGGCTCAGGGGTGCTGGGCTCGGCGGTGGGGATGGACAAGCAGGCCATGAAGGCGGCCTTCGCCGCCGCCGGCCTGCCCCAGGTGCCCTATGCCTGCGTGGAGGCCGACGAGCTCCGCAGCGCGCCGGAGGCCCTGCTGCAACGGCTGGAGCAACAACTGGGCTACCCCTGCTTCATCAAACCCGCCAACCTCGGTTCATCGGTGGGCATCAGCAAGGCCACCAACCGCAGCGAACTGCTGGAGGGCCTGAAGCTGGCCGCCAGCCACGACCCGCGCCTGGTGGTGGAGCAGGGGGTCAGCGCCCGCGAACTGGAGTGTGCGGTGCTGGGGCAGCGTGAGATGCGCGCCTCGGTGCTCGGGGAGATCTGCTTCGACGCCGACTGGTACGACTACGACACCAAATACAGCGAGGGCAAAAGCCACACCGTGATCCCGGCCCAGGTGCCCAGCGCCATCAGCGAACGGGCCCGGGCCATGGCCATCGCCGCCTGCCGCGCCGTCGGTGCCTCCGGATTGGCGCGGGTGGACTTCTTCTACGCCGAAGCCAGCGGCGAGCTCTGGCTCAATGAGATCAACACCCTGCCGGGCTTCACCAGCCAGAGCATGTACCCGATGCTCTGGGAGGCCAGCGGTGTGCCCCTCGAAACCCTGGTGCACCAATTGGTGCAGCTGGCGCAAGAATCGGAGCCATCCAACGCCTCCGGGGGGCTCCAAGCCGCATGAGTCACGGCCTGCTGTGGCTGCCGCTGTTGGTGGTGTTCCCGCTGATCACCGCCCTGGGCTGGCTGGAGCGGCGGCGGCAGCGGCTGTTCCGCAGCTGGGCCGAGGGGGCCGAGCTCTCCAAGCTCGACGATTGCGGCGGCGCCCGCCTGATCGATGGGGTGATCAGCTGGAGCGTGTTCGAATCCGGCAAGCTCACCACCAAGGGCAGCTTCGTGGTGAAGGGCCTGGAGATGGTGGAACTGCTGGCCCTGGGCTCCGGCGAAGCGCCGCTCACCGAGGAATCCCAGGGGGCCTGCCGCCTGCGCCTGGTGGGGGCCGGTGAGCAACAGGATGTGCCCTTCGCCGACGCCGAGCGCGCCCGCCGCTGGATGGCGGAACTGATGGCCCGCTCCCGCTGCGAGCTGTGAGCAGCAGCACCCCTGGGCGCGCCCAGCTGGCGCCCGAACGGCGCAAACAACTGCGCCAGCAACGCCGACGGGAACGCCTGCAGCAGCTGTGGCGGATCCTGGTGCTGAGCGGTGTGGCCGGCGGCCTCAGCTGGGCCCTGCTGCGCCAGGGCTGGGTGCTGCGCAGCCCCAGCCAGATCGAGGTGGTGGGCAGCCGCCAGGTGAGCCGCGAGCAGGTGATTCGCGAAGGGCAGCTGCAGCTGCCCCTGCAATTGCTGCAACTCAAGCCCCAGGCCCTGGCGGAGAAGCTCTCCGCCGGCCTGCCGGTGGAGCAGGTGCAGGTGAGCCGCCTGATGCTGCCGCCGCGGCTGCGCATCACCCTGATCGACCGGGAGGCGGTGGCCCGCGCCGAGCGCCGCGGCAACCG
>JBEBCX010000036.1:0-11931 GCA_041157425.1 Cyanobacteriota bacterium
AGCCACCGCTCGCTGCTCTCGCACACACCGCTGCTGGGCAGTGCCGGCCGGCTGGCCTACCTGGCGGCGCTGCTGCTGGCCCTCAGCTGGCTGGCCCAGCCCCTGGGGGCCCCCGCCCCCGCCGCCCTCGCCCAGGGGGCACAACAGCTGTGGAACCAGCACCGGCCCCAGCTGCTGGCGGCCCTGGTGGGGGTGGAGGCCAGCGCCTGGCTGCACCTGCTCCAGGACGGCGATCCCACGCCGCGGCTGCCCAGGGCCCTGCGGCGGACCCGCCGGCGGCGGCAACGGTCCGGCGGGCGGGGCAAACTCCGGTGAGCCCCTCAGGCCGCCGCACCCCATGACCCCGCTCGACTTCGAGGGCGACTACGGCCGCAACTACAACGCCCGGATTCGGCAGATGATCCCGGGCTACGACGCCATCCAGGAGATCGGGGCCGCCGCCCTGGCGGCGCGGCTGCCGCAGGCCCAGCGCGCCCTGGTGGTGGGGGTGGGCAGCGGCCTGGAGCTGCCGGGGCTGTTGGAGGCCCTGCCCCAGGCCCAGCTCACCCTGGTGGAGCCCAGCGCCCAGATGCGCCAGCTCTGCGATGGGCTGATCAGCCGCATCGGTGCCACCGCCCGGGTGCAGTGGGGCCCGGATCAGCTGCCGCCCGCCGGTCCCCTGGGGGGTGAAGGCTTCGAGGCCGTGATCTGCCACAACGTGCTGCACGTGCTGGAGCCGGCGGCGCAGCGGCCCCTGCTCGACCAGCTGGGGGCCCAGGTGGCCCCGGGGGGCGCGCTGCTGCTGAGCAGCTACAGCGAACCGGAAGGGGAGGCCATGGAGCCCTGGCTGCAGCTTGCCGCCGCCCGCTTCCGCTCCCTGGGGATGGATGCGGCCACGGTGGAATCGGTGATGGCCTCCCGCAACACCGCGGTGTTTTCGCTCGACCCGCTGCTGCTGGAGCGCCGCCTGCTCAGCGCCGGGCTGGAGGCCCCCACCTCGCTGATGCAGGCCGCCTGCTTTCGCCTCTGGATCAGTGGTCGCCCTGAAGAAGGGCAGGCGCCGGCGCCGCCGGCCTCCACGGCGGCCGCCATCGCACAGCTGCGGGCGGTGGTGGCGCAACTGCGCGATCCCCAGGGGGGCTGCCCATGGGACCTGGAGCAGACCCACGCCTCGCTGGTGCCCTACGTGCTGGAGCCACGGCGACGATCGGCACCTGGCGGAGGAGCTGGGCGACCTGCTGCTGCAGGTGGTGCTGCACGCCCAGATCGGCAGCGAATCCGGCCGCTTCAGCCTGGGTGAGATCGCCGCGGGCATCAGCGCCAAGCTGATCCGGCGGCACCCCCACGTGTTCGCAGGAGCCGAGGCGGCTGACAGCGCGGCCGTGAAGGCCAGCTGGGAGGCGATCAAGGCGGCGGAGCGGGCCGAGCGCGAGGGGGAGTCAGCGTCCAGCAGCCCGCTGAGCGATCGGTTGGCCCGCAAGGTGCGCGGCCAGGGGGCCCTGGCCGGGGCGATGACCATCTCCAAGAAGGCCGCCGCCGCCGGCTTCGAGTGGGACGCCATGGCCGGCGTGTGGGAGAAGGTGCACGAGGAGCTCGATGAGCTCAAGCAGGCCGTCGCCAGCGGCGACCGGGCCCACGCCGAAGAGGAGCTGGGGGACCTGCTGTTCACCCTGGTGAACGTGGCCCGCTGGTGTGGCATCGAGCCAGAAACGGGCCTGGCCGGCACCAACCGCCGCTTCCTGGATCGCTTCTCCCGGGTGGAGGCGGCCCTGGGGGGCAACCTGCAAGGCCGCAGCATCAGCGAGTTGGAGGGCCTGTGGCGGCAGGCCAAGGCCCAGATCCGCGCCGAAGCCCACGGCCAGCCGCAGCCGCCTCACTCCTCCGGCAGCTGACCGCCCCCGCGACGCCGCTGCTTCACGGCGCTGCGCTGCCTTTTGGCCTCCAGGCGCCGTTGCACCGAACCGCGGGTGGGCCGTGTGGGCCGGCGCGGTGGCGGCGGCGGTTGGAGCGCCTCCAGCAGCAGCTCCACCAGGCGCCGCTGGGCCGCCACACGGTTTTGCCATTGGCTGCGGTGCTCGCTGGCGGCAATCACCACACAGCCCTCCAGCAGCCGCGGCCCCAGCCGCTCCAGGGCCCGCTGCCGCAGCGGTGCCGAAACGGCCGTGGTGGCCTGCAGGTCAAACAGCAGCTCCACCCGCGAGTCGGTGGTGTTGACGTGTTGGCCGCCGGGGCCGGAGCTGCGCGAAAAGCGCCAGCGCAGCTCCGCCGCCGGAATCACCCAGCGCGCCCCCAGGCGCAGGTCCCCAGGGTTGAGCGCGCCAGCCATGGGTCAATCTGAACACAGCCGTCAATGCGCCATGGCCGCCAGCGCCAAACCAAGCCCCACGCCGGGGTGGATTGATGAAATCTTCGATGGCGTGCGCTACGGCCTGGCGGGCCGGGTGATCGCCGAGCAGCAATCCCCGTTCCAGACGGTGACGATCATCGAGAGCGAGCGCTACGGCAAGGGCCTGCTGCTGGATGGCTGCTGGATGACCGCCGAGCGCCAGGAGCGGCACTACCACGAATGCCTGGTGCACCCGGCCCTGTGCGGCGCCGAGCGCATCGAGCGGGTGCTGGTGATCGGCGGCGGCGACGGCGGCACCGCCCGCGAATGCCTGCGCCACAGCGGCGTGCAGCACCTCGACATGGTGGAGATCGATGGCCTGGTGGTGGAGTGGAGCCAACGGCACCTGGCCGCCATCGGCGGCGGCTGCTGGAGCGACCCACGCTTCCACCTCACCGTGGGCGATGGCATCGCCTGGGCCGCCAACGCGCCGGTTGCCAGCTACGACGTGGTGATCGTGGACGGCTCGGATCCGGCGGGCCCGGCGGAGGGCCTGTTCAACCGGGCCTTCTTCGAGCAGTGCCGCCGCATCCTGCGGCCCGGTGGGGTGTTCGCCACCCAGAGCGAATCCCCCGAAGCCTTCCGCCAGGTGCACATCGACACGGTGACGGTGATCCGCGAGGTGTTCGGCCACGCCGATCCGCTTTACGGCTGGGTGCCGATGTATCCGAGCGGCTGGTGGAGCTGGACGTTCGCCGCCACGGACGGCCGTCGATACCTGCAGCCGGATCCCGAACGCGCCGCGGCCGTCGCCGGTGGCTGTGAGATCTGGAGTCCCCGCTGGCAGCGCGGCGCCTTCGACGCCATCCCCGCCGCCATTGAACGGTCCCTCAACGCTCCCTCGGCGCCCTGAACCCATGAACGCGCTCTTCGACAGGGATTTGTTTGACACCGACGGCGCCATCTACATGGGCAGCCAGCGGGACCCCGCCGGCTGCCGCGTGGGCCTGTTCGGCGTGCCCTACGACGGCACCACCTCGTTTCGCCCCGGCACCCGCTTCGGGCCGGCGGCGATCCGTGAGGTGAGCAGCGGCCTGGAGAGCTACTGCCCCCAGCTGGATCGCGACCTCGAGGAGCTGGCGGTGGCTGACCTGGGGGCCGTGGACATCCCCTTCGGCGCCCCCGAGCCGGTGGTGGCCGCCGTGCGCCAGGCCACCGAAGCGGTGCTGGCCCTGGGGCTCAAGCCGCTGATGCTCGGTGGCGAACACTCGATCAGCTCCGGCGCGGTGGCCGCCGTGGCGGCCCAGCACCCGGAACTGGTGCTGGTGCAGCTGGATGCCCACGCCGACCTGCGCCATGAGTGGCTGGGGGCCCAGCACAGCCATGCCTGCGCCATGCGCCGCTGCCTGGAGGTGTTGCCCAGCCAACGGCTGCTGCAGATCGCCATCCGCAGCGGCACCGGCGAGGAATTCCGCGAACTGCGGCAAAGCGGCCGGCTGGTGGCGATCGAGGGGATGGCCGAGGCGTTGCGGCCCTTGCGGGGCCAGCCCATCTACCTCACCGTCGACCTCGACTGGTTTGATCCGGCGGTGATGGCGGGCACCGGCACCCCGGAACCCGGCGGCTTCCTGTGGCGGGATTTCGCCGCCCTCGTGGAGGAGCTGCGCCACCACAACCTGGTGGCGGCCGATGTGGTGGAACTGGCGCCGATGCTCGACCCCACGGGCGTCAGCAGCGTGCTGGCGGCCAAGGTGGTGCGCAGCCTGCTGTTCCTGCTGGATCGCTAATAGGCGCAGGTGCCGCTGGCCCGCTGCTCCCGCAGGCGCTCGTGCTGCTGGCCGATCAGCTGCACCGCCAGGGTGGGGTGGTTGTGGAGCAGGTTGAGGAAGCACAGCCGATCCAGCCGCACCAGCTCCACCGGGGTGCGGGCCACCGCATCGCAGCGGTGGGCGCCGTCCTTCCAGACCACGTCCTCGTAGCTGAACAGCTCACCGGCGCGGTAGCAGAGCTTGTCGCCGGCGGCGTTGATCACCTCCACGATGCCCCGGCGCACGCCGTAGATGGCATCGGCCGCCTGACCGCGGCTGAAGATGGCGGATCCGGTGGGGAACGCAACGGTCTCGCTGTCCACCTGGGTGGCCATCAGCTCGATCGGTGTGGCAACGGTGGTGATTGTGGCCATCGACAACGCGCCCCCTGCCGCGGACATTCAAATCAGCTTGTCACCGTTCTCCCGCAGCTGCGGCAGCGGGCAACACATCCCGCCGCCCACGCCCAAAAAATTCAGGTTGTCTTCAACTTTCCAGCACATCCGCCAGCGCCAGCTGGCGGTTGCTCGATTCCACCACCAGGCTGCCGCCATCGGGGCTGAGGGGCAGCCGCGGCGGCCGGGCGGTCCAGTGGTGACACCACAGCTCTGAGGCCAGTTCCCCGTGGATCGGCAGCTTGCGCAGCTGGCACCAGCCCATCTGCGCCCCGTTGGGTGGGGTGCAGTGGCGGCAGCTGCGGCAGCAGGGTCGGTTGCCCATGGGGGGCCCTTGGGTCGCCCAACGTAGTCACGCTGGCGCGCCCCCACCAGAGGGATCCCCGAAGCTGCGGGATCTCTTCCCGATCTGGAAGCCCATCGAAAGGGCGCTGGCCTCCGGTGCCGCCCATCCCCCCACCACCCTCCATAGGATCCGGGCCCCTGCTCCAGCGCCATGGACGCCCCCCAGCCCCTGCTGCGCACGCCCCTGCACGCGGAGGTCCGTGCGGCGGGGGGGCGCCTGGTGCCCTTCGCCGGCTGGGAGATGGCGGTGCAATTTGCCGGCCTGCTGGAGGAGCACCGGGCCGTGCGCGATCGCTGCGGCCTGTTCGACATCTCCCACATGGGGGTGCTGCAGCTGCTGGGGCCCGGCGCCAAGGATGCCCTGCAGGCCTTGGTGCCCACCGACCTGTTCCGCATTGGCCCCGGTGAGGCCTGCTACACGGTGCTGCTCAACGACCAGGGCGGCATCCGCGACGACCTGATCGTCTACGACCGGGGCTGGCGGGATGACCTCCAAAGCCACGAACTGCTGCTGGTGATCAACGCCGCCTGCGCCGAGGCGGATACCGCCTGGCTGCGCAGCCAGCTGGAGCCCGCCGGCATCGCCGTGGCCGACCACAAGGGCGATGGGGTGCTGCTGGCGCTGCAGGGCCCCGAAGCCGCCCAACGGCTGGAGCAGCTCTGCGGCGAGAGCCTCACCGGCCTGCCCCGCTTCGGCCACCGCACGCTCACCCTCGCGGGCATCGGCGAGGCCTTCGTGGGGCGCACGGGCTACACGGGGGAGGACGGCTTCGAGCTGCTGCTCGCCGCTGACGCCGGCAGGGCCCTGTGGCGGCACTGCCTGGAGCAGGGGGTGCAGCCCTGCGGCCTCGGCGCCCGCGACACCCTGCGCCTGGAGGCGGCCATGCACCTCTACGGCAGCGACATGGATGCCACCACCACCCCCCTGGAGGTGGGGCTGGGCTGGCTGGTGCACCTGGAAATGCCCAAGGCCTTCATCGGCCGGGCGGTGCTGGAGGCGCAGACCGCCAGCGGCGCCCCCCGCCGCCTGGTGGGGCTGCAACTGCAGGGCCGGGCCATCCCACGCCACGGCTACCCGGTGCTGGCGCCGGGGGCAGCGGCCGGCGACCCGCCGATTGGCGCGGTCACCAGTGGGGGCTGGTCGCCCTGCCTGGAGGCGGGCATCGCCCTGGCCAGCGTGCCGGCCGCCCACGCCAAGCTCGGCACCACCCTGGCGGTGGAGATCCGCGGCCGGCTGGAGCCCGCCCAGGTGGTGAAACGGCCCTTCTACCGGCGCTGACGCCGGCACAGCCCGGCGCCGAAGCCCCGGGTGGGACAATCGCCGATTGCTTCCCCCACCTCAGCATGCGCAGCCACGGATGCGGCGACCTGCGCCCCGACGCCACCGGCCAGGCCGTGCAGCTCTGCGGCTGGGTGGACCGCAGCCGTGACCACGGCGGGGTGATCTTCATCGACCTGCGCGACCGCAGCGGCACCGTGCAGATCACCGTGGATCCCGACAACGGCGCCGCGATGTTCGCCGTGGCGGAGCACCTGCGCAACGAAACCGTGATCCAGGTGGAGGGCACGGTGCGGGAGCGCCCCGCCGACGCCATCAACGACAAATTGGCCACCGGCCGGGTCGAGGTGCTGGCCAGCGCCATCACCGTGCTCAACGGCGTGAAGGGCAACCTGCCCTTCCCCGTGTCGGTGCACGACGAAGAAAACACCCGCGAGGAGCTGCGGCTGCGGCACCGCTACCTGGATCTGCGCCGCGAGCGCATGAACAGCAACCTGCGCCTGCGGGCCCAGACCATCCAGGCCGCGCGCCGCTTCCTCGAAGACCAGGGCTTCATCGAGGTGGAGACCCCGGTGCTCACCCGCTCCACCCCGGAAGGCGCCCGCGATTACCTGGTGCCCTCTCGGGTGTGCGGCGGCGAATGGTTTGCCCTGCCCCAGTCGCCCCAGCTGTTCAAGCAGCTGCTGATGGTGGGGGGCATCGAGCGGTACTACCAGGTGGCCCGCTGCTTCCGCGACGAAGACCTGCGCGCCGACCGCCAGCCGGAATTCACCCAGCTGGACATGGAGATGAGCTTCATGGACCAGGAGCAGATCCTGGCCCTCAACGAAGCGCTGATCGCCACCATCTGGCACACCGTGAAGGGCGTCGAGCTGCCCCGCCCCTTCCCGCGGCTCACCTGGCACGAGGCCATGGAGCGCTACGGCACCGACCGCCCCGACACCCGCTACGGCATGGAGCTGGTGACCGTGAGCGACCTGGTGGCCGACATGGGCTTCAAGGTGTTCTCCGGGGCCGTGGCCGCCGGCGGCGCCGTGAAGGTGATCGCCGTGCCCGGCGGCAATGAGGCCGTGTCCAACGTGCGCATCAAGCCCGGCGGCGATGTGTTCAGCGAGGCCCAGAAGGCCGGGGCCGGTGGCCTGGCCTTCATCCGCGTGCGCGAAGGCGGTGAGATCGACACCATCGGCGCCATCAAGGACAACCTCAGCGACGCCAAGAAAGCCGAACTGCTGCAGCGCACCGGCGCCGAACCCGGCACCCTGCTGCTGTTCGGCGCCGGCGACACCGCCACGGTGAACAAAGCCCTCGATCGGGTGCGCCAGTACCTGGCCAAGGAGCTGGGCCTGGTGAAGCCCGACCGCGACAACGACCAGTGGAACTTCCTCTGGGTGGTCGACTTCCCGATGTTCGAGTTCAACGGCGACGAGAACCGCTACGAGGCGCTGCACCACCCCTTCTGCGCCCCCAACGCGGAGGATCTGGGCGATGACCCCGCCGCCTGGGCCGACACCCTGCCCGCCGCCCGTGCCCAGGCCTACGACCTGGTGCTCAACGGCCTCGAGCTCGGCGGTGGCTCGCTGCGCATCCACGATTCAGCGCTGCAGCGGCAGGTGCTGCAAACCATCGGCCTGCCCCTGGAGGAGGCCAACCAGCAGTTCGGCTTCCTGATGGACGCGCTCGACATGGGCGCCCCGCCCCACGGCGGCCTGGCCTTCGGCCTGGATCGGATGGTGATGCTGCTGGCGGGCGAGGAGTCGATCCGCGACACGATCGCCTTCCCCAAGACCCAGCAGGCCCGCTGCCTGATGACCGGCGCCCCCGGCGGTGTGGCCGCCCAGCAGTTGGAGGAGCTGCACGTGGCCAGCACCTGGGTGGACGACACCGAGGCATAGGCCCCGAACAGCTCCAGCCCGGCAGAACCCGAACACAAACCAGGCATTTCGGGCTGTGTCTCAGATGAGACCCGAGGCTGGGGACGTTCTCTCCTGGAGTGGGCTTGCCCCGCGCCTCCACCACACACCAAGGCCCCGCCAAGGCAGGCCCCGCCAAGGGCAGCCGGCGGCGCTCCAGCAGCGACCTGGTGCGCCTCTACCTGCAGGACATCGGCCGCGTGGACCTGCTCAGCCATGAGCAGGAGCTGACCCTGGCCCGTCAGGTGCAGCAGCGGGAACGGTTGCTGCGGCAGCGCCAGCACCGGGCCCAGGACTGCCCGCCCCTGGCGGAGCTGATGCAACTGGAGGAGCGGCGCCAGCGGCTGGGCTCCCAGCTGGGGCACACCCCCACCCAGCTGCAATGGGCGGAGCACTGCGGCCTGGAGCCCTCGGTCCTGCGGGAGCGCCTGCGGCAGGGTCAGCAGCTGTGGGCGGAGCACAGCGGCCTGGAGGTGGCGGCCCTGAAGCAGGCGCTGCACCAGGGCCGCCGCGCCCGCGACCGGATGATCCAGGCCAACCTGCGGCTGGTGGTAGCCGTGGCCAAGAAATACCAGCAGCGCGGCATGGAGCTGCTGGATCTGGTGCAGGAGGGCACCCTCGGGCTGGAGCGGGCCGTGGAGAAGTACGACCCCACCCGCGGCTTCCGCTTCAGCACCTACGCCTACTGGTGGATCCGCCAGGGGATCACCCGTGCGATCGCCACCCAGAGCCGCACGATCCGGCTGCCGGTGCATGTCACCGAGAAGCTCAACCGCATCAAGAAGGCCCAGCGCCAGATCGCCGCGGAGCATGGGCGGCTGGCCTCCGTGGCCGACCTGGCCCAACGGCTGGGGCTCAGCGAAGAGGTGGTGCGCCTCACCCTGATGCGGGTGCCGCGGGCCGTCTCGCTCGACACCCGGGTGGGCCGCGAGCAGGACACCGAACTGAGTGAACTGCTGGAGGACAGCCACGCCACCCCGGAACAGGAACTCACCCGCGAGCAACTGCACGCCGACCTGGAGGCCCTGTTGGCGGAGCTCACCAGCCGCGAAGCAGCGGTGATCCGGCTGCGCTACGGCCTGGAGGACGACCAGCCCCAGACCCTCTCCGAAATCGGCGCCGGCCTGCAACTGTCGCGGGAGCGGGTGCGCCAGATCGAATGCCGCGCCCTGCTCAAGCTGCGCCAGCCCCAGCGGCGCTGCCGCGTGCACGATTACCTGCCGAGCCTGGACAGCGATCTCGGCGAGCCCTAAGGCCCCCCTGGAGGGGCCCGGTAGATTGAAGGGTCGCTGCTGATGCCATGGCCAAGTTCGTCTTTGTGACCGGTGGCGTGGTGTCCAGCATCGGCAAGGGCATCGTGGCCGCCAGCCTCGGACGACTGCTGAAGAGCCGTGGCTACAGCGTTTCGATCCTCAAGCTCGACCCGTATCTGAACGTGGATCCGGGCACCATGAGCCCGTACCAGCACGGCGAGGTGTTCGTCACCGAAGACGGCGCCGAGACCGACCTCGACCTGGGCCACTACGAGCGCTTCACCGACACCGCCATGTCGCGCCTCAACAGCGTGACCACCGGCTCGATCTACCAATCGGTGATCAACAAGGAGCGCCGTGGTGATTACAACGGCGGCACCGTGCAGGTGATCCCCCACATCACCGGCGAGATCCGTGAGCGCATCCACCGGGTGGCGGCCAACAGCGGCGCCGATGTGGTGATCACCGAGATCGGCGGCACCGTGGGCGACATCGAATCGCTGCCGTTCCTGGAGGCCATCCGCGAATTCCGCGGCGATGTGGGCCGCAACGACACCGCCTACGTGCACGTGACGCTGCTGCCCTACATCGGCACCTCCGGTGAGCTCAAAACCAAACCCACCCAGCACTCCGTGAAGGAGCTGCGCTCCATCGGCATCCAGCCCGATGTGCTGGTGTGCCGCAGCGACCGCAGCATCAGCGAAGACCTCAAGGCCAAGATCGGCGGCTTCTGCGGCGTGCCCAAGCGGGCCGTGATCCAGGCCCTCGATGCCGACAGCATCTACGCCGTGCCGATCACCCTGGAGCAGGAGGGCCTCTGCCGCGAGGTGCTCGACCTGCTGGGCCTGGCGGACCACGACAGCGACATGGCCCTTTGGGCCGCCATGGTGGCCAAGCTGCGCAACCCCGGCCCGGCGGTGAAGGTGGCGCTGGTGGGCAAATACGTGCAGCTCAACGACGCCTACCTGCAGCTCAACGACGCCTACCTGTCGGTGGTGGAGGCCCTGCGCCACGCCTGCATCGACCGGGATGCCGCCCTCGACCTGCACTGGATCTGCGCCGAGCAGATCGAGGAGCAGGGGGCCGACGCCCTGCTGCGGGGCATGGATGCGGTGGTGGTGCCCGGCGGCTTCGGCAACCGCGGCGTGGATGGCAAGGTGGCGGCGATCCGCTGGGCCCGCGAGCAGCGGGTGCCCTTCCTGGGGCTCTGCCTGGGGATGCAATGCGCCGTGATCGAGTGGGCCCGCAACCAGGCGGGCCTGGTGGGGGCCACCAGCGCCGAACTGGATGCCGACACCCCCCATCCGGTGATCCACCTGCTGCCGGAACAGCAGGACGTGGTGGACCTGGGGGGCACCATGCGCCTCGGCGTGTACCCCTGCCGGTTGGCGCCGGGCACCCTCGGCCAACGCCTCTACGGCGATGAGGTGGTGTACGAGCGCCACCGCCACCGCTACGAGTTCAACAACGCCTACCGCAATCTGTTCCTCGAATCGGGCTACGAGATCAGCGGCACCTCACCGGATGGCCGCCTGGTGGAGCTGATCGAGCTCAAGGACCACCCCTTCTTCACCGCCTGCCAGTACCACCCGGAATTCCTCTCCCGCCCCGGCCGGCCCCACCCCCTGTTCCGCGGCCTGATCGAAGCGGCCCAGCGCCGGCTGCCCGCCTCCCCCAGCGAGGCCATCAACAGCCAACGCAGCGGGCTCGGCGACAGCCCCCGCACCATCGCTTCGCCATCGGCATGAACGCCCCGGAGTCATCCGACTCCCGAACGTTGCCGGTGGTGGAAACCTTCCACTCGCTTCAGGGGGAGGGGCTCCACGCTGGCCGCAGCGCCTTCTTCATCCGGCTGGGGGGCTGCAGCGTGGGCTGCAGTTGGTGCGACACCAAGCACTCCTGGCCAGCGGACGTGCATCCCCAGCGCCCCCTGGAGCAGCTCCAGGCCGAGGCCATGGCGGCGGCGGCGGCCGGGGCCGCCTTTGCGGTGATCACCGGCGGTGAACCGCTGGAGCACCGGCTCGAGCCGCTGTGCGGCGCCCTGGCACCGGCGGGGTTGCCCCTGCACCTGGAAACCAGCGGCGTGGGCGCCTGGAGCGGCCAGTTTCAGTGGATCAGCCTCTCCCCCAAACCCCACCGCCCGCCGGGCAGCGAAGCCCTGCGCCGCTGCCACGAACTGAAGGTGGTGGTGCACACCCCCGAGGATCTGGCCTTCGCCGAGGCCATGGCCGCCGCCGCCCTGGAGCGCCGCGGCCCCGCCGAGCCCGGCCCGGCGCTGCTGCTGCAACCGGGCTGGGACTGCCCCGAGGGCCAGCGGCTGGCGGTGGCCTTTGTGCAGGCCCACCCCCACTGGCGCCTCAGCCTGCAGAGCCACAAATGGCTGGGGGTGCGCTAGAGCGCTCGGGCCGGCTGCAGGGGCTCCAGGGGCCGCCAGAGGCGCCAGCGCAACTCCAGCCGCTCCGGCAGGTAGACCACGATCGGCAAGCTCACGGTGTAGGGCGCCAGCACGGGGTCGCCGGCGAGGGTGACGAAACGGAGGGGCTTCGGCTGGCCCGGCGGACAGGCCATCAACGTGCTGATCGCCAGACCGGCGTTGGGCCCCTCCAGCCGGTAGATGGGGTAGCCCCAGCCCGGCA
>JBEBCX010000037.1:0-9264 GCA_041157425.1 Cyanobacteriota bacterium
CGCCGCATCCGCGAACGTCTCGAGACCGCCGGCGTGCCCTTCCTGGCGAACGACAACATCGCCGAGCACCTGCTCGACGGCGAGATGGAGCAGCTGGAGCTCGAGGTGGCCGGCAAGGTGCGTGAGCTGCTGCGCAGCCTGGTGATCGACATCGAAAACGATCACAACACCGAGGAAACGGCCGAGCGGGTGGCCCGCATGTACCTGCATGAGGTGTTCAAGGGGCGCTATCACCGCCAGCCCAAAATCGCCAGCTTCCCCAACGTCAAACAGCTGGATGAGATTTATACCGTGGGGCCAATCACGGTGCGCTCCGCCTGCTCGCACCACCTGGTGCCGATCCTCGGCAACTGCTGGATCGGCATCAAGCCCGGCGAGCGGGTGATCGGCCTCTCCAAGTTTTCACGGGTGGCCGATTGGGTGTTCTCCAGACCCCACATCCAGGAGGAGGCCGTGATGATCCTGGCGGATGAAATTGAGCGCCTCTGCCAGCCCCAAGGCCTGGCGATCCTGGTGAAAGCCCAGCACTACTGCATGAAGTGGCGCGGCGTGAAGGAGCCCCAGACCAGCATGGTGAACTCCGTGGTGCGCGGCGATTTCCGCCACGACCCCAGCCTCAAGGCCGAATTCTTTGAGCTGGTGAAGCAGCAGGAATCCCTGCTGGGCCACTAGGGCTGCACCGGCCCCACCGGCGTGGAGGCCACCCGCTTCACCTGCCCGTTCTGGTTGACCACCACCACCACCATCAGGTTTTGGCCCACATCGAGGGTCCCGGGCACATAGGTGGTGCCGTTGGCCCCCTCGATCAGCACCCAGCTGCGGGTGCCGGGCTTGAGCCGGTACCAGTGGTAGTTGGCCTGGGGCAGGGCCGCCTGGGCGTTGATCTGGGCCGCCGCCGTGAGCAGCTGCCCCACCGCTGCATTGCCGGAGAGCACCAGCTTCTGCAGGCCGTCGATGCGCTGCTGCACCGCCGCCTCCTGCTGGATGGTGGTGGAGATCTGTTGATCGAGCTGCTGGATCTGCTGCTGGGGGCTCTCGGTCACCCCGGGGATGCACTGGAGCGTGCCATCCACCAGCTGGCAGCCCACCAGATCCTGCGCCAGGGCGCTGGGGCCCCAGGCGGCGGCGCTGCAGGCGGCGGCCACCAGGGTGAGCAGTGGCCGGGGCAGGAGAGCCATGGGGGAGCGATCAGGTGTGCTGATCCTGGCGGAAGGGGGCCAGGGCCGTCACCAGATCGGCCACCCGCGAGAGGTCTTTGTCACCGGGGGCCCGTTCCACCCCGCTCGACACGTCGATGCCATCGGGGCAGCACCCGGCCAGGCCCTGCAGGGCTGGGGCCACCCGCTCCGGGCTGAGCCCCCCGGCCAACCACCAGGGCAGGGCGGGGCGAAACCCCTGCAGCCACTCGAGCGGGATGCGGTGGCCGGTGCCCCCCAACTGATCCGGCACCCAGGCATCCAGCAGCAGGGCATCCACACAACCGGCATAGGCCTCCGCCCGCTGCAGATCGTCGGGATGGCGGATGCGCAGCGCTTTCCACAGCTGCATGTCCGGGCCGAGGGCCTGGCGCAGTTGGCGGCAGCGCTGCACCGATTCATCACCATGCAGCTGCACCACCCGATGGCCGCGGTCGGCCATCAGATCAGGCAGCTCGGCCTCCTGGGGGTCCGCCACCACCAGCACCCCCAGGCAGGCGGGGTGGGCCGCCGCCAGCGCCGCAAACAGCGCCGGACGCAGCTCGGGCTCCAGGTGGCGCGGCGAGGCGGGCACGGCGATCACGCCAATGGCATCGGCCCCCAGGCGGGCCACCGCCACCGCCTGCTGCGGCTGGCGCAGGCCGCACACCTTCAGCCAGGGCCTGGGTGGGGGCACCTGAGGCGGCTGAGACGGCATGGCGGCAGGCCGGATGGGACCAATCTTTCTAGGATCGTGGCACTGGGCGCGGGTGCGTGGGAGAAGGCTGGCAGCTGCTGAGCATCCGCGGCATCCCCCTGCGGATCCACCCGAGCTGGTTCGTGATCCTGGCGCTGGCCACGGTGGCGTTCCAGCAGCAATTCAGCCGCCAGCTGGCGGCGGCGGCCATCGGCGCCCCGCTGTTGTGGGCCGTGGGCCTGCTCACGGCGCTGCTGCTGTTCGTGTCGGTGCTGCTGCACGAGCTGGGCCATTCCCTGGTGGCCCTGCGCCAGGGGGTTCAGGTGCGCAGCATCACCCTGTTTTTGCTGGGGGGCGTGGCCAGCGTGGAGCGGGAATGCCCCACGGCCCTGGGCGCCCTGCAGGTGGCCGCCGCCGGCCCGGCGGTGAGCCTGCTGCTGGCCTTTCTGTTTCTGGCCGGCAGCCATGGGGCCGCCCACGCCTCACCGCTGCTTGGGGTGATGGTGAATGAGCTGGCGGGGCTCAACCTGCTGCTGGCCCTGTTCAACCTGCTGCCGGGCCTGCCCCTCGATGGCGGCCTGATCCTCAAGGCGCTGGTGTGGCAGGTCACCGGCAGCCAGCGCAAGGGCATCCAGGTGGCCACCGCCAGCGGCCGCTTCCTGTCGCTGCTGGCCATCGGCCTGGGGGCGGTGCTGCTGCTGCGGGGCGGCAGCGCCGG
Source organism: Cyanobacteriota bacterium (assembly GCA_041157425.1). Lineage (GTDB taxonomy): Bacteria > Cyanobacteriota > Cyanobacteriia > PCC-6307 > Cyanobiaceae > Vulcanococcus. Next base: position 2,591 of record JBEBCX010000037.1, read on the forward strand.
CGGCCTGTGGCTGATGCTGCTGGGCTGGTTTGGCCTGGGGGCCGCCCGCAACCAAAGCCAACTGCTGGCCCTGCAGGCGGTGCTGCGCGAGCTGAAGGTGAGCGATGCGGCCCAGCGCCGCTACCGGGTGCTGGAGGCCAGTGCCAGCCTGCGGGAGCTCAGCCGCATGAAGCTGCAGGAAAGCCAGGGCCTGGCCGATTGGCTGCTGGTCACCGACCGGGGCCGCTGGCGCGGACGCATCAGCGATGAACCGCTGCAGACCCTGCCGGTGCAGCGCTGGGACAGCGAGCGGGTGGGCGACCACGTGCAACCGCTCGAGCAGCTGCCCACCATCCGCGGCGACGCCCCCCTGTGGCAGGCGGTGCTGCAGCTGGATCAACCCGACACCCCACGGCTGCTGGTGCTCAGCCCCGCTGGCCTGCCCAGCGGCACCCTGGAGCGCCCCGACCTGGCGGAGCGGGTGCTGGAGCGGCTGGGGGTGCGGCTGCCGGCGCCGATCCTGGAGGCCGCCCGCCGCCAGGGGGTCTACCCCCTGGGCATGGGGCTGGCGTCGGTGGCCAGGGCCATCGAAGCCAGCGGCGAATAGGCCTCGATCTGCCGCCACTCGGCGGGGCTGAGGGGCTGCTCCACCAGGGGCCCGCCGCACAACCAACGCTCGGCGCTGCGGCGCAGCTGCGCCTCCAGGGCGTCGTCGCCCCAGGGCAGGGGGTCGAGGATGGGGGGCGGCGCCCCAAACACGTCCCGCCAGAGGGCCACCGGCGGATCCAGCAACAGGCTGCCGTGCTGCAGCAGCAAGCTGCCGCGCCACAGCTGGGCGCTACCGATGCGCTTGGCCCCATTGGCGTGGATCAGGTCGGCGCCGGTGGCGGTGGCAAAACAACTGCTGCGGCCGTGGGCCTCCGCGAAGTGGCCAGCGCCAGGCCCGCCGCCCCACTGCAGGGGCTGGCCCGCCTCGGCGAAGGCCTGCTGCAGCCACTGGCAGCTGTCGCGGTAGGCCCGTTGCCGCTGGGTGCCGGCGGGCCGGCACACCAGGGCGTAGGTGAGGTCTGCGGCGTGCAGCACGGCGCGGCCGCCGCTGGGGCGACGCACCAGGGTGATGCGCCCCTGCTCCACCAGGGCGGGCCAGTGGGGCTCAAGCCTCTGTTGGTGGCGCCCCAGGGAGAGGGTGGGGGTGCTCCAGCGGTACAGCCGCAGGCAGGGGGGACCGCCCGCCTCCAGCTGATCCAGCAGCCAGCGGTCGATCGCCATCTGGGTGGCGCCCGGGGCGGTGATCGGTGGGATCCAGCGCCAGGGCACGGAGGGGGTCGCGGTGATGGGGGATGCTGGAGCGAATTGCACGGGCGGCCGCGTGCCCTGGGACCTGCTGCCGCTGCTGCCGTTGGGCATCCTGGCGGGCCTGCTGTCGGGGCTGCTGGGGATCGGCGGCGGGCTGATCTTCTCGCCGCTGCTGCTGTGGATGGGGCTCTCCCCACACCAGGCCCTGGCCACCAGCACCCTGGCGATCCTGCCCACCACCATGGGGGGCAGCTGGGCCCACCTGCGCAGCGGCCAGGTGCCGATGCCGGCGATCGGGGCCATCGCCGGCGGCGCCGTGGCCGGCTCGCTGGTGTTCAGCCGGGCCGGCAATGGGCTGCTGGGCTGGCATCTGCTGGCCCTGCAGGGGGTGATGTACGCGGTGCTGGCCCTGGTGATCCAGCCCCCACAGGATCAACACCAACAGGCGCAAACGCTGCCCCTGGCGGGGCTGGCGGCGGTGGGGCTGGTGGCGGGCTGGTCGAGCGGGCTGCTGGGGGTGGGTGGCGGACTGGTGATGGTGCCGCTGATGGTGCAGGGGCTCCGGATCCGCGTGTACCAGGCGATTCGCCTCAGCACCCTGGCGGTGTGCGCCTCAGCCGCCGCCGCCTCGTTCACCTTCTGGAGCGACGGCCGCGGCCACCTCGGCATGGGCCTGCTGCTGGGCGGTACGGCGGCCCTGGCCTCCCAATGGGCGGCGGCCCGGCTGCAGAAGGTGAGCGAAGGGCGGCTGGTGTGGCTGCTGCGCAGCCTCTGCGCGGTGCTGGCGCTGGATGCCCTGCGGCGTGCGCTGCAGCTGGCGCTGGGTTAACGCCGGGCTGACGCCAGTTAGTCGAGCCCCTGCCAGAAGCTGGCGTCGAGTTCGTAGCCCAGCACCGCCGCCATCTGCTCCAGGTTGCCGCGGGCGTTGAGGCCGTGGCTGCGGCACCAGTGATCCAGCAGAAACAGGCGGTGGGTCATCCACAGCTCCAGGCTGTCGGGGGCGAAGCGGATCCCCTCGCTGCGGCTGAACTGGTGGGGCAGCAGCATCGCCACATGGCGGGTGAGCTGGCCATTGCCGCGCTCCAGCAGCAGCGGCAGCCAGGGGCAGAGGGCATCGGCCCGCAGGCTCCAGAGGCGCAGCTCCGGGATCTCCGAGAGCTCCCGGGGGTCGTCGGCCTGGCGGGGCCATTGGAAGTCGAGGTTGAGCTGGCCGCTGTGGCTGAGCAGCACCTGGGGCTCGAGGCTGAACCAGGCCTCAAGGGGCGCCAGGCTGAGGCGCTGCACCGCATCGGCGCTGATCGTCAGCGGGGCCGCCGCGGATGCTGGGGCACTGGAACTCACACTGGACCCCACAGCGGATGCCGGCAACAGCCGCAGACCGTAGCCACGGGCGGCGGAAGACGGGTATCGAGCTGTGACAGGCCCGCCCCGGGGGGCTGCCAAGCCCCGCACACCGGGGGACAATGCCGTTGCTGTGTGCTTTGGATTCCGGCCATGACGTCCCTCACCCAGGCTGAAGTGCTGATTGCCCTGGTGGTGGCCGCCCACGCGGGCGTGCTCGCCGTGCGTCTGGCCGCGAGCCTCTACCGCGCCTGATCCCTTGGCAGAACGGTTGCGGCCTGCTACAAGCGGGTCGCAATTGTCTGTGCAGGCCTTGCGTCTCACCGGTTCCGCCGCCCCCTCCAGCCGTCCGTCGAGCGGCCGCTCGAGCGGGGCCACCGCCGGACGCAGCACCCCCCGCGATGCCCGCAGCAACCGCAGGGCTCGCCACGCCGCCCCCGCGTCACCCGTGACGATCGCGGGTAATGCGGCCGTTGCCACCCAAGCGGTGGCGTCCCATTCGGGGCTGCGCCCCTCCACCCCAAGCCAGGAGCTGATCTGCAGCCTGATCGGCCTGAGCCTGAAGGTGGGCATCGGGTTGGTGGCCCTGGTGAGCCTGGCCCGCCTGGCGGGTGCCTACCAGGAACGCCTCGACCGCTACGGCGAGATCCGCGCCGTGCTCGACATCCAGCAGGCGAAGCTGCTGAAGGCCCAGACCCGCTTTGACCAGCTGTTCAGCACCGGCGGCGAGCAGCGGCTGATCCAGGAGCAGGACCAGTGGATCGCCCCCAACCGCATGCGCGTGGTGTGGAAACAGCCCCAGCCATCGGGCGAGACCCCATTTCCAACTGTTGAGCAGCCCTAGGCCAGCCGCGGGCAGACCCAGGCCACTCTTTAAGTTGTTGCCCGCCGAACACCGGGCCCCATGGTCAGCAGCGTCCCCAGCTCCAGCAGCAGCACCGCCACTGGAGGGGCCCCTGGCGCCGTTCTGATCACCGGCACCACCTCCGGGGTGGGGCTCAACGCCACCAAGGCCCTGATCGACCGCGGCTGGACCGTGGTCACCGCCAACCGCGACCCGATCCGCGCCGCCGAAGCCGCCGATGGCCTCAGCATCCCCCGCGAGCGGCTGCACCACATCCGCATGGACCTCGGCGACCTCGAGAGCGTGCGCGTTGGCGTGGAGACCCTGATCGACTCCCTGGGCTTTGGCCTTGATGCGCTGGTGATCAACGCCGCGGTGTACAAACCGCGGCTGAAGCAACCGGAGCGCTCCCCCCAGGGCTACGAGCTGTCGATGGCCACCAACCACCTGGGCCACTTCCTGCTGATCCAGCTGTTGCTGCCCCAGCTGCAGGCCTCAAAGCACCCCTCACGGCGGGTGGTGATCCTGGGCACGGTGACGGCCAATTCCAAGGAGCTGGGGGGCAAGATCCCCATCCCCGCCCCCGCCGACCTGGGCGACCTCAGCGGCTTCAAGGCGGGCTTCAAGGCGCCGATCGCCATGGCCAACGGCAAGGCCTTCAAGCCCGGCAAGGCCTACAAGGACAGCAAGCTCTGCAACATGATCACCACCCAGGAGCTGCACCGGCGCCTGCACGGCTCCACCGGCATCGTGTTCAGCTCGCTCTACCCGGGCTGCGTGGCCGACACGCCGCTGTTCCGCAACACGCCGCGGGCCTTCCAGAAGATCTTCCCCTGGTTCCAGAAGAACATCACCGGCGGCTATGTGAGCCAGGCCCTGGCGGGCGAGCGGGTGGCCCAGGTGGTGGCCGACCCGTCCTTCAGCGCCTCCGGCGTGCACTGGAGCTGGGGCAACCGCCAGAAGCAGGGGGGCAAGCAGTTCAGCCAGGAGCTCTCCGACAAGGCCAGCAACCCCGAAACCGCCCAGGGGGTGTGGGAGGAATCGCTGAAGCTGGTGGGGCTGGGCTGAGATGGGCCACCCGTCGCTGGGCCGGCCGCCGGCCATCCTTGGCATCGGCAAGAACTACGCCGACCACGCCGCCGAACTGGCCACGGGCGACGCCGTGCGGTTGCCGGAGCAGCCGGTGGTGTTCCACAAAAACCCCGCCTGCGTGATCGGAAGCGGCGAGGCGATCGAGCTGCCCCCCGTGGTGCAGACCGAGCACTGCGATCCACCCCTGGGGGTCGACTACGAAGGCGAACTGGCGGTGATCCTGGGCTGCGATGCCCGCGATGTCCCGGAAGCCCAGGCACGGGATGTGATCGCCGCCGTGGCCTGCGCCAACGATGTGAGCCAGCGCTGGTGGCAATGGCACGGGGGCGGCGGCCAGTGGTGCCGCGGCAAGAGCTTCGACAGCTTCTGCCCCCTGGGCGAGCCGGTGCCGATCGACGGGATCGATGACCTGCAGAACCTGCTGCTGACCACCCGCCTCAATGGCGAGACCATGCAGCAGGCCAACACCAGCGCGATGATCTTCCCGGTGGCTCGGCTGATCGCCGATCTGAGCCAGGGCACCACCTTGCTCGCCGGAACCGTGATCCTCACCGGCACCCCCGCGGGGGTGGGGGCTGGCCGCAAGCCACCACGCTTCCTGCGCGATGGCGACCGGGTTGAGGTTGAGATCGGTGGTGTGGGGCTGCTCAGCAACCCCGTGCGGCAGCGGCCCTGAGCCTCAGTCGAAGCCGAGCAGATCGAAGATCTCGCGATCCTTGAGGGGTTCGGCCTCCAGCGGCTTCACGGTTTCCAGCATCGACTGGGCCAGGCGCAGGTATTCGTTCTGCACCGCCTCCACCTCCGGGGTGGCCTCCATCTCGAAGATGGTGCACTTCTTCAGCCGTGAGCGGCGGATCGCATCGAGATCGGGGAAGTGGGCCATGGTCTTCATCCCCACCCGGTCGTTGAAGCGATCGATCTGGTCGGTGTCCTTGGAGCGGTTGGCCACCACACCGCCCAGGCGCACCTTGTAGTTCTTGGCCTTGGCCTGGATCGCGGCGATGATCCGGTTCATGGCGAAGATCGAGTCGAAATCGTTCGCCGTCACGATCAGGCAGTAGTGGGCGTGCTGCAGCGGCGCCGCAAAACCGCCGCACACCACATCGCCGAGAACATCGAAGATCACCACATCGGTGTCCTCCAGCAGGTGGTGCTCCTTGAGCAGCTTCACCGTCTGGCCGGTCACGTAGCCACCGCAGCCGGTGCCCGCCGGCGGACCGCCGGATTCCACGCACTGCACGCCGTTGAAGCCTTCGAACACGAAGTCTTCGGGCCGCAGCTCCTCGGTGTGGAAGTCCACGGTTTCGAGGATGTCGATCACCGTGGGCACCATCTGCTTGGTGAGCGTGAAGGTGCTGTCGTGTTTGGGGTCGCAGCCGATCTGCAGCACCCGCTTGCCCAGCTTGGAGAAGGCGGCGGAGAGGTTGGAGCTGGTGGTGCTCTTGCCGATGCCCCCCTTGCCGTAAACGGCGATCACCAGGGCGCCCTCCTCAATCTCGAGGCCCGCCTCCTGGTGCACCTGAACACTGCCCTCGCCATCGGGACGGGTGAGCGTGGTGGTCATAAAAACGGGCCTGGGTTGAAGGATGAAATCCGGCTGGGGCGAGAGCAGGCGGGACCTGCGCGCACCAACCCTTGCTTTAGCCGCATCTGGGTAGAAAGACCTGAGTACAAGCACCTGAGTCCGAGGTGCCCAAGCGGCGGCGCCGCAGGCACCGAAGCCTCAGCGGCTGAAGTGGGCCTTGGCCTCGTAGAGGGCTTCGCTGTCGATCAGGGCCAAGCCGCGCTCGCGGGCAAAGGCCTCGGTGTTGCGCCGCACCTTGCCGCGCACAAAGAAGGGGATCTTGGCCAGCTCCGCCTCGCCGTCACGGCTCCAGGCCAGCTCCGCCGGTTGGGCCGAAGTCAGCGTGGGGGCGCCATCGCCCAGGTGGCTGCGGTGGCCGTCCACGAATTCGAAGTCGTGGCGGAACATGCCGATCAGGTGTTCCTCCAGACCCATCATCAGCGGGTGCACCCAGCTGTCGAAGATCACATTCGCCCCCTCCCAGCCCATCTGGGGTGCGTAACGGGCGGGCACATCCTGCACATGCAGCGGCGTGCTGATCACGGCGCAGGGGATGCC
>JBEBCX010000038.1:0-9060 GCA_041157425.1 Cyanobacteriota bacterium
CTGGCACAGCAGCCGCAGGTCCGCCTGCACGATCGCCCGCACCAGCTCTTCGGCACTCAGCTGCCCCAGCAGCCCCAGCGCCATCTGGGGACCCACGCCGCTCACGGCCACCAGTTCGCGGAACAGGTCGCGGTTGGCGCGGCTCTCGAAGCCGTAGAGGGTCCAGCTGTCCTCGCGCACCACCTGGTGCACGTGCAGGCTCAACTCCGGGCTGCCCGCCGGTAGCTGTTCCCAGTGGCGGCGGGCCACCGACAATTCGTACCCCACCCCCGCCACCACCAGCAGCACCCCGTAGCGGCTGGCCTGGTGCCACCGATCGGCGAGTTGCCCTTGCAGCCAGCCGATCATGGGAGCACGCGTTCTGCCCCCCATGCTGCCCGGTCCGACAACCCTGCTGGCCCGCATCGCCCCGTGGCTGCGCCGTGCCCTCGCCCTGCTCTGCGCCGCGGTGCTGCTGGCCGGCCTCAGTGCCTGCAGCGGCCTGGGGCAGCCCTCCCAGAAGGTGCTGCTCTCGGCCCTGGCGCTGCAGATCGACCTCACCCAGCGCTCGATCGCCGATGCCCTCAGCCTTTCGGCCTCCGGTCCGCCCCAGGTGAGCCGTGTGCGGGTGGAATCTCAGCAGGGCCTGCAGATCGGCGGCAACCGCGGTCTGCACCTCACCGGCCGCTTCGACTGGCGCCTGGCGGATGATCCGATCCGTGTCGACAGCGCCTTCGATCTTTACCTGCAGCGGGGTGAGCGCGGTCAGAGCTGGCGCCTGGCCCGCCCCACCGGCAGCGCCGATGGCGCCACCCAGGACTGGATCATCGATCCGTTGCCGTTGAAGGGGGAGAGCGCCTGAGGCTCAGCAGGGTGGCCGCCAGCACCAGCCCCGCCGCCAGAGCGGTGTCGGGATCCAACGGCTCGCGGAAGAACATCCAGCCCCACAGCGCCGCCAGCGGCACCTGGCCGTAGCTCATCGCCGTGGCCCGGCCCGCCGGCATCCCCAGCAGGCCCTTGGTGACCCCGATCTGCCCCAATTGGGTGAACAGGCCCACCCCCACCAGGGCCAGGGCCTCGCCGGGGCTGGGCAGCACCGGCTGCAGGGCCACCAGCGGCAGGGTGAGCACCAGCCCCACCAGCGGGAAATAGAACACGATCACCAGCGGATGCTCCGTGCGCCCCAGGGCCCGCACGCTCACGTAGGCGCAGGCCGACAGCAGCGCCCCACCGAGGGCCAGCAGCACCCCGCTCCAGGGCAGGGGATTGGGCCGTTGCCCCAGCAAGCCCCCCAGCCAGGGCCCCAGCGGCCCCAGCAGCCCGGTGAGTTCGCTCGGGTTGGTCAGCGCCAGCACCGCCAGCCAGCCCAGAACGGCCGCCACCAGCGTGCGCAGGCCGATGCGTTCCCGCAGCAGCAGCCAGGCCAGCACTGCGGTGAACGCCGGCTGGAGGTACTGCAGCACCGTGGCCGGCGCCAGGGGCAGCTGCGTCAGGGCGGCAAACACGCACAGCAGTGCGCCGGTGCCGATCACGCCCCGCAGCACCAGCAGCCCGCGCCGTTCCCCCCAGGGGTTGAGGCCCGCCTGGCGCAGCATCACCATGCTCAGCAGCAGGCTCACCGCCGAGCGGGCCATCACCACCTCCCCCACTGGGATTCGGCCCCCCACCGCCTTCACGCACACGCCCATCAGGCTGAAACTCAGCGCACTGGACAGCATCCACAGGGCAGCCCTGCCATCCTGAAGCCGCACCTGAGCGCGCAGCGTGTCAGCTCCCCGGCTCCACCCCCGCACGATCGAGGCCGTCAAGGAACGCGCTGACATCGTCGACGTGGTGGGTGAGCACGTGGTGCTCAAGAAGAAGGGGCGGGAATTCGTCGGGATCTGTCCCTTCCACGACGACAAATCGCCGTCGATGACGGTGTCACCGGCCAAGCAGTTCTACTACTGCTTCTCCTGCGGGGCCGGCGGCAATTCCATCAAGTTTCTGATGGAGCTCCAGCGCCAGAGCTTCAGCGATGTGGTGCTGGAGCTGGCGCGCAAATACCAGCTGCCGGTGGAGACCCTGGAGGGCCCCCAGCAGGAGCGCCTGCGCCAGCAGCTCTCCCGCCGCGATCAGCTGCACAAGGCCCTGGCCCTGGCGGCCGGCTGGTTCCGCGCCCAGCTGCGCACCCCGGAGGGGGCCGCAGCCCTGGCCTACCTGCGGGAGCAGCGGGGCCTCAGCGAAACCACCCTGGAGAGCTTCGGGCTGGGGTATGCCCCCGAGCGCTGGGACGGCCTGTTCAGCCATCTGCATCAGGTGGAAGGCCTGGCGCCGGAGCTGCTCGAGGCCGCCGGCCTGGTGGTGCCCCGCAAGGGCAGCAGTGCCACCGACAGCCGCGGTTACTACGACCGCTTCCGCCATCGCGTGATGGTGCCCATCACCGACCGCCAGGGCCGCATCATCGGCTTCGGCGGCCGCAGCCTCGATGGTGCTGAGCCGAAATACCTCAACTCCCCCGAAACGGAGGTGTTTGAGAAGGGCAAGCACCTGTTCGGCCTCGACAAGGCCGTCAACGCCATCCGCAAGGACGACCGCGCCGTGGTGGTGGAGGGCTACTTCGATGTGATCGCCCTGCATGCCGCCGGCATCACCAACGCCGTGGCGGCCCTGGGCACGGCCCTCAGCAGCCAGCAGATCACCCAGCTCTGCCGCTGTTGTGACGGCAAGCGCCTGATCCTCAACTTCGACACCGACCGCGCCGGTGTGCGCGCCGCCCAACGGGCCATCGGCGAGGTGGAGCAGCTGGCCCTGCAGGGGCAGCTGGAGCTGCGGGTGCTGCAGCTGCCCGCCGGCAAAGACCCTGACGAGTTCCTCAAGGAGCACGGGGCCGGCGATTACCGCGCCCTGCTGGATCAGGCCCCGGTGTGGCTCGACTGGCAGATCGACCAGGTGCTGGAGGGCCGTGATCTGGCCCGCTCCGACCAGTTCCAGCAGTCGGTGAGTGAACTGGTGGTGCTGCTGGGCAAGCTGCCCGCCAGTGCCGTGCGCTCGCGCTACCTGCAGCAGGTGGCCGAGCGCCTCAGCGGCGGCCAGGCCCGCCTGGCGCTGCAGCTGGAGGACGACCTGCGCCAGCAGGTGAAGGGCCAGCGCTGGCATGGCCGCTCCCAGCGCTGGGAGCAGCCCGGAGAGGCGGGGCTGCGGGAGCGGGCCGAGGCCGAACTGCTGCGCCTCTACCTGCATTGCCCCAGCCACCGCGGCGGCATCCGCGCCGAATTGCGCCGCCGCGAGCTCGACGATTTCGCCCTCGCCCACCACCGCCAGCTCTGGGCGGCCATCAGCGCCCTGGAGGAGGACAACCTCGGCGTGGGCCGCCTCGAGGCGGTGAACCGCGGCACCGACCCCGGCGGCGACCTGGCCGAGCTCGACCTGCCGCGCCTGCTCTCGGATCAGCTGCTGATGGATCAGCCCGACCTGCTGGGGCGCCTCACGCCGCTGCTGGAGCCCTCCGACGTGCAGCGGCTCTCCCTGCAAAACCCCCAACTGCAGCTGCGGGGGGCCACGGCGGCCCTGGAGCGCCAGCGCAGCCTCAAGCGCTGCCGCCACCTGCTCAATGCCTGGGGCACCCAGCGGCTGGAAACCCTGGAGCGTTGCATTGCCCGGCTGCTGGAGGAGGACAGCGCCACCGCCCCCGCCGGCCTCGACATGGAGACCCGCATCGACGCCATGTTCGCCGAGCTCAACAGCGACGCCCTGCGCTTTCAGGAGCTCTATTACAACGAGCGCCAGCACATCAGCCACCTCGACGACCAGCGCCGGGCCGGCTACGAGGACGTGCTGCGCCAGCGGCAGGACGCCGGCACGGCCGCCCCACTCGATTCCCTGCCCGCCTGATTCCTGGGCACAATCGAGGCACACCCCTCGTTCACCCGTTGCCTGTTCTTCAGCGGTCATCCGTCAGCGTCCCTGCGGCTGGCCCTCTCGCCGCTGTTGCTGCAGCAGCGTTCGGCCTGCTGGCCCTTGGCCTGCCCCGCCCTGCCCTGGCCGGGATGATCGAGCAGCTGATCTACAACAAGTGCGCGGCCGCCATGCAGGCCGACTTCGACCAGGCAGCCAAAGTCCCCCCGCCGGGCATGGTCGACTTCACGTGCACCTGCGTGGTGCAGAAGATCTTCAGCCAGCAGAGCATTCACCAGGCCAAAACCGCCTGCACCCAACTGGCCCTCAAGAAATTCGGTCAGCCCTGAGGCTCAGCGGGCCGGCTGTTCGCATCAGCGTGCCCAAGCCGTGGGCAGATCGCTGAACCGCGTGGTGGCCGCCCGCGACAGCCGTTCCCGCCGCATCGCCCAGGCTGGATCCAGCCCGCAGGCGCCCCACTGCACGCAGCCACGGCCGTAGCGGCGGTTGAGGCCGTCGATGTGCTGCATCAGCGCCTCCCGCCGCCCCTGTTGCTCCGCCGTCAGCGGCGCCAGCAGGTGATGCTGCAGCTGCTGCTCCGGTTGCAGCTCCTGCAGCAGCACCCCCGCCTTGGCAAAGCGTTTGTGGGGCCGGTAGAGGCCCGGCACCAGCCGCAGGGCGGCCTGCAGCAACACGGCGGTGTCGTTGCTGGCCAGGGGCAGCCCGGTGCTGGCGGCCTGGCTGTAGAAGCCGGGGGCGAAGGGGCTGGTGCGGGCGAACACGGTGATGCGCCCGGCCCGTTGCCCCTGGCGGCGCAGCTTTTCCGCCGCCCGCACCACGTAGCTGGCCACCGCCTGGCGCAGCTCCGCTTCCTCGCTGATCGGCTGGCTGAAGCTGCGGCTCACGCAGGTTTCCCGCTTGGCGGCCGGGGCCTCCTCCAGGGGCAGGCAGCTCATCCCCTGCAGCTCCAGCTGCAGGCGCACCCCCACCACCCCCGCCTTGGCCCGCAGCTCACCGCTGGCCATGTCGCGCAGGTGGCGGGCGTTGGCGATGCCCCGCAGCCGGCACCAGCGGCCCAGTTGACGGCCCACCCCCCACACCTCCTCCACGGGGGTGCGCTCCAACCAGGGGGAGGGGTCGCCGCAGCAGCCCAGGTCGAACACCCCGGCGTGGTGGCTGTCGGCCTTGGCCACGTGGTTGGCCAGCTTGGCCAGCACCTTGCTGGGGGCCAGGCCGATGGCGATTGGCAGGCCCAGGTTGTGGCGGATGCGGCTGCGCAGGGCGCTGGCCCAGCGGTTCAGATCGCTGTGGCGGGGCCTGGGCAGCCGGGCGAAGGCCTCGTCGATTGAGTACACCTCCAGCTCGGCCACGTGGGGTTCGAGGCAGCTCATCAGCCGTTGGCTCATGTCGCCGTAGAGGGCGTAGTTGGAGCTGCGCACCACCACCCCATGCCGGGCCAGCTGGGCCGCGATCTGGAAGTAGGGCTTGCCCATGGCGATGCCCAGTTGCCGTGCTTCGCTGCTGCGCGACACCACACAGCCGTCGTTGTTGGAGAGCACCACCACCGGTCGCCCCAGCAGTGAGGGGTCGAGCGCCTGTTCGCAGCTGGCATAGAAGTTGTTGGCGTCGATCAGGGCGATGGCGTCAGCCATGGCGCGCCAGCGGGTGGATCACGTGGATGGCCACGCCCCAGATCTGCACGTCGCCGCACTGGTGCAGCTCCAGGGGCGGGTAGGCGCTGTTGGCCGCCTCCAGCCGCAGCCGGCCGCGGTGCCGCGCCAGCCGCTTGAGGGTGAAGGCCCCATCGAGCACCGCCACCACGATCAGGCCGGGCCGGGCCTCCAGGCTGCGGTCCACCACCAGCAGATCCCCGTGCTGGATGCCGGCCCCCTGCATGGAATCGCCGCTCACCCGCAGGAAGAAGGTGCTGCTGGGGTGGCGGATCAGCAGCTCGTTGAGGTCGAGCCCCACCTCGATGTAATCGTCCGCCGGGCTCGGGAAGCCCGCCGCCACACTGGCCCCCGCCAGGGGCAGCCGCAGGGGCCGCCGTTCCGCCCGCAGGTTGCCCAGCAGTTCGGGGCTGTCCAGCAGTGCGCGGCTGTCCAGCCCTGCCCAAGCAGTGCCATCGCCAGCGCCATCGGCGCAACGGAGACTGGACTCGGCCACGGCGGCAGCGCGGATGCCACCGCAGACTAGTTCAGGTGTACTGCCCTGGCGAGTGGCCGGCGGGGTGCTCCGGTTGTGGCCCGGTTGTGGTCTGGTTATGGCGCGCCGTGGAGCACCGGTGCCAGACCGGAGGCGGTGGCGCGGTCAGGACGACAACGCCCCGCCGCCGCAACGGCCTCTGGCTGGGCGCCTGCCCCCAGGGGTCCCGTTGTGGCCTCAGCCCCTGGGGCGTCGCGCCGGGCCGGCGGCGGCGTCATCGTCGTCGTCCTCCAGGTGGAGCAGATCCTGGAAGGCGCTGTAGAGCTCCTGCTCCTCGGCGCTCAGGGCGGTGCGCGCGGCGCTGGGCCGCTGGCCGGCGGGGGGCGCCGGTGGGCGGGTGGTGCCCTCGCCGCGGCCCTTGGCCGGAGCCCCTGCCGATGCGGCCTCCGCCTGGCGCAGGCGCTCCATCAAATGCGGCGGCACGGTGCCATCGGGGCTCACCTGCATCAGGGCGCGAAACAGCGCCTGGGGATCGGTTTCCGTTTCCACCCGGTGCCGCTTGGCGCTGGCGGGGGTGGGCTCAGGTGGGCCGCCGGTGGGCCTGGGCTCGGGCTTGGGGAGGGCTTGCGGCAGGGTGCGCCCGAGCTGTTGCAGGCGCTCGAGGCTGCGGGCGTCAAAACCCATCTCAGCCGCACTCCAGGGTGTCGCGGGTGGCGCGGCCGGTCACCGGGTTGGTGCCGCTGGCGCTGGCACACAGCCGGTTGAGCACGTCGCCCCGGAAGGGCACGTTGGTGAAGTCGGCGCCGTCGATCAGCACGTTGGTGAACTTGGTGTTGAAGGCGAAGGCGTCCTCCAGCACGGCGTTGCGCAGGTCGGTGCCATCCAGCACCGCCGAATCCAGGGTGGCCTCCCGCAGGTCGGTCCCGGAGAGGTCGGCATCCTGAAGCTTGGCGCCAAACAGGCTGGCGCCCCGCAGGTCGGCCCCGTGGAAGTCAGCATCCCGCAGGTTGGTGAGGTTGAAGGTCACCCCGCGCAGGTCGGCGCCGGCGAAGTCATGGCCGATCAGCACCTGTTTGGCGTAGTCCATGGCGGCCCAGGCGGACGGTGGCGCGGCCAGGGGCAGCAGGGTGGCCAGCAGCAACACCAGGGGCAGCAGCACCGGCAACAGCAGCGGTGGGATCAGGCGCAGCGGGCGTCGCACAACAGGCATCCGTAGCTGGCGCAACCCTAGTCAGCCTGTCGCAGGGCTCACCGTTTGATTCGGGGGGCTTCCCCTACGCTCCGGCTGGGATTTCCCGCACAGCGTGACGCACAGCGCGATCAGCACCCCGGCCGGCGGCAATGGGCAATCCGATTGATCAAGCCACCTTTTTGGCCCGCGCCCGCGCCCGCTTCGGCGATCGCTACGACTACAGCGCCATCGTGTACAGGAGCTTCAAGAGCCCCATCAAGATCCGCTGCCGCGAGCATCCCGTGCGGTTGATCTCGATCACCCCGGAGCGCCATCTGGTCACCACCGGCGGCTGCAAGTACTGCCTGCGGCAATTGCGCGGCCAGTTGCCGGAGGGTTGATCAGCGGCCTGCGGAGCCGTCGGCGGGGAATGCTCAGACCGCCGCTGCCGATCCGCCATGGGGCGCACCGAGGCCCAGCGCCGGGGCCGCTGGGCGGAGCAGCGGGCGGAACGGCTGCTGCGGCAAGCCGGGTGGCGGCCGCTGGCCCGCCGTTGGCGCTGCCGCTGGGGGGAGCTGGACCTGCTGCTGCACAAAGGGCCCGATCGGCTGCTGCTGGTGGAAGTGAAAGGCCGCCGCCGGGGCGGCCGCGATGGCGCCGGCTGTGCCGGCTTGCAGCGGCGCAAACGGGCGCGGCTGGAGGCGGCCTTCGGCCTCTGGCTGGCGACCCACCCCGCCTATGGCCATTGCCGGGTGGAGCTGGTGGCGGCCCTGGTGCCCTTGCCGCCGGCCAGGGCGCCGGTGCGCTGGATCCGCTGGCCCTAGGGGGCCGGTGCGCTCCGGGGGGCAATCTGGGGGGAGGCCTGCCTCGCCCGGCGATGACCTTCGCGGCCCACCGCGCCCGCAAACGCTTTGGCCAACACTGGCTCAAGGACGACAGCGTGCTGCAGCGGATCGTGGCGGCGGCCGAGCTCACCGCTGCGGACACGGTGCTGGAGGTGGGGCCCGGCCGCGGGGCCCTGACCGAGCGGCTGTTGGCCTCGCCGGCGGCGGCGGTGCGGGCGGTGGAACTCGACCGCGACCTGGTGGAGGGCCTGCAACAACGCTTCGGCGACAACCCCCGCTTTGCCCTCAGCGAGGGGGATGTGCTGGCCCTGCCCCTGCCGCCGGCCACCGCCGTGGTGGCCAACATTCCGTACAACATCACCGGCCCGCTGCTGGAGCGCCTGGTGGGCCGCCTCGACCGTCCGGTGGACCAGCCCTACCGCCGCCTGGTGCTGCTGGTGCAGCAGGAGGTGGGGGAGCGCATCCGGGCCCGGCCCGGCAGCAGCGCCTATTCGGCCCTGAGCGTGCGCATGCAGCTGCTGGCCCACTGCACGTCGGTGTGTGCGGTGCCGCCGCGCTGCTTCCAACCGCCGCCGAAGGTGATGAGTGAGGTGGTCTGCCTCGATCCCCTGGCGCCGCAGGAGCGGTTGGAACCGGCCCTGGCCCGCAGCGTGGAGGGCTTGCTGCGGCGCTGTTTCGCAGCGCGCCGCAAGATGTTGCGCAACACCTTGGCGGGGCTGCAGCCCCCCGAGCAGCTGCAGGGTCTGTGCGACCGGGCCGGCATCCGCCTGGAGCAGCGGCCCCAGGAGGTGGCGCCGGCGGCCTGGGTGGCGCTGGCGGCGGGCTTGAATCGGCTCACCGCCTGATGCCCTCCATGGCTGAGCTGCTGGTCAGCGCCCCCGCCAAGATCAACCTGCATCTCGAGGTGCTCGGCCTGCGGAGCGATGGCTTCCACGAGCTGGCGATGGTGATGCAGATGCTCGACCTGGCGGACACGCTGCGGCTCGAGCCCACCGCCGATGGCCAGATCAGCCTGCGCTGCGACCGCAGCGACCTGCCCACCGA